>CAYVSD010000028.1:0-23574 GCA_964453315.1 uncultured Muribaculaceae bacterium
TTATATGGTACCCCCAAGCGAATTCGAATCGCTGTCTACACCGTGAAAGGGTGTTGTCCTAGGCCTCTAGACGATGGGGGCTTGACTTTCTGTAAAGTTATCTTAGCTTGAACAAAGTTCATTGTCAACAGCTTTTATTAAAGTTTTTTTATTTCTTCTATTATATTTTTTATTTCAGTAGATACGTCGGAGGAGGATGTGATATTTGTTTTCACCATTTGGGCAAATTCGACTTTTTTAAATTCGTGCATGCCGCGAGTTTTAAATACTTCTTTCAAAAATTTAACGCGAGAGGTTGTTTCCTTTAATTCCTGTTCTTCAATTATAGAAATATCCTTTAATCCATAATTTATTGTTCGTTTTATCAAATCTTCCGGTAGTAAATCTTCAAATTCTCCGCAATTTATTATATGTATTTTATCTTGAGAACGAAGTTTTGGTTGGATTTCTTTAGAATTTTCAGTTCCGTCTTTATCTAAAAGTACGAATATCGGAATTTTCAGTGATTGAGACATTTCATAAAAAACTCTGACAACTTGGTTTTTTCCTCCTGCCGCAATTAGGTGTATACCGTTTTTATCAAAATCATAGCCGCAAAGTTTAGCAAATTCAGGCAAAAGTGTTTCTTCTGTTGCGCCTTCTGCTATAATTATTTTTTCAACAGGATAATGAAGGGCTTTTTCTTGTCTTGATTTGATTATGTCATTAATTTCGTTTAATTCTTTTAGCCATGCCAAATTTTTTTTGTCTGTATTTTCGATAAAATTTAAACATCCTTTGTAGTTAATTTGATTATTAAGAAGTTTTAGAGTTTCATCGTTTAGAAAAAATATTGATTTTTCATAATTATATATTTTTTTATTAATTCCGTAATCGTTTTCGGTGGTTTTTAATGATGAATTTATTATATTTTGGGCATAGTCTCGTAATGTAGCATAATCCATTTTATCAAGTTCGGATTTTTTAAATTTTGGAATAATTAAATTGCTTAAAATGATATCTTTAAACACTCTTAAGTATTTGATCTCAGGGTGTTTAAACCTTGTTAATCTGTCTATTGAAATTATTATTTGCTCTTTTGTTAGAGGTTTTATTTTAATTTCTGTCAAAACGCCTTCTTTTTAATGTTTATTTACAATGATAGCAATTTTTTTTGCTTTTATTTTTTATAATATATGTGGAGTTCCCATGGTAGAAAGAATAGATTTTCGTATTCAACATAATAATTATAGCACAATTAAGCCTGTTATGATAAAACCGAATTTGCAGGTCGATAGTGTTGCAACTAATAATCCGTCTTTTACTGCATCAGAGAGTGTTTCAGTATCTCAAAAGCCGAATATTGAATTAAGAACAGAATTAAACTCCGCACAAGAAAAGGAAAAATATCAAAATATATTATCTAAACTTGATAGAAAGAGCAAAAAAGTTGTAGAAACACTTTTAAAAAATGGTGTATTATTAAATTCTAATTCAAACGATAAGAGTACTGTTTTAGATAATTTAAATAAAATAGTTACAGAACCGCGTGCTCAGGGGTTGGATAGTATAACAATATTAAAAGATACTATAGCAACAATTGCATATCCTTATTTGATTACACAGCAATTTGGTGATATTCCTGAAAAATATAAAAATGAAGCTATAGCTATGCATAATTCTGAAAATCCTGCTTCTCAGAATGTTAAAAATGCTGACTCTGAAATTAATGTTTTACATTCGGGAACTTGTGTTGCAGCAAGTACAGAATTTAAGCTCGCGAAGCAGGCTCCGGCAGAATTTGCAAGATTTGCTCAAGAATTAAGTTCTCCTAAAATGTGTGTTGAAAAAACAATAAATTTAGATAATCTTGCTGATGATACTCTCAGCGCTGTTTGGCTTTTAAATGCGTTTGAAGTTCCTTATGACATGAAAGATTTTAAAACAGCAAAATTGAGATTCGCGCCTGATAAAAATGCGATTTTAAGAGCAAAAATTCAAACGACAGATAAAGATCCTTATGAGAGGACTCCATTGGATGTTTTAATGCAGTCTACGTTTATGCAGGTGGGTTCTCAGCAATCTTATGATACTCTTACAGATAAACGTGCAGGTAAATTTAACCAAAATGATAAAGGTTTAATAGAATTTGAAAAAACATTTACAGAGTCTGTAGCCTTAAATAAAAATATTTTGTCAGTAACTTATCAAACGGTTGATGAAAATGCTCGTTTGATTGGTTACGAGACAGATTTGGATACATTGAAAAAACATTTAACCACCGCTCTTGATATGGGTGAAAATGTTATTATTGGTTATACTCAAACTAATGAAAATAATATTATTATAAATGGTCATGAAATTACTATTGTTGGTTATAAGAATAATGGTAACGGTAAATTGACATTTATTTGTAATGATACGGATGATGGTATTTCAAGGCCTATAGAGTATTCAGAAGATTATTTACTTCCTAAAATTCACCATGCTGCTTTGCCAAAAGAAGTTGTAGAGTCTGATATGAATATTGTTCCGAATTGGGTTGAAGGCGTTGAAATGTTTAAACAGATGAAAAATCAAGCGGCGTAAGTTTTGCGAATATTATGATATAATCATTGTATGCACAGCACGCGGGAATTGATTAATTATTTAGAAAGTATTGGTTTGGAAGTTAATACGTCTACAAAAGCGCGTGGTCATCAGGGGTTTTATGTTCGTAACCGTATTGATGTGTCTAAAAATGTCAATGAGGATCGCATTATACCTGTTCTTCTGCACGAATTTGCGCATTATATTCATTCTTGTCTTGAATCGGGTATGGAGAAGAACGGCGGAAGTTTAGAGGTTATTTTTGACGATGATAATTCGAGTTTTTATGTTGATGAACTATTGGCTGTGACAAACTTTGTTGATAAAAATTCTAAATTTGAAAAATTACGTTCTCATCAGGATTTAATCAAAGAAAAGATTAAAGAGTATGAATTGATTATTAAAAATAAATATCCTAATTTTTTGAGAACAAAAAAATTCAATGAATTTAATAAATATATTAAGGGTTCAAAGGCCAGATATCTTTTAAAATACGATAGAGTAAAGTTAGTTTTAGGGCGGGGCAAATATGAAACGTTGACTTTAGATAATTTGGAAAAAGATTTTAGCGATATGCCAAAAGAATTTGCGGCTTATATCAGACTTCAATCTTGCAGAAAACGTCAAGGGCGTATTTCAAGTCGTATTAATAGGTTAAAAAAATATTATGCAAAACCTACAGAGTTATTTGCAAGGTTTGTCGAGGGCTTAAATATTGATAATATAAAAATTAAAGAAATTGCTCCAAATTCTTATAAAAGATTTTTTGAACTTTTAGATGCAGGGTATTATCGAGAATTGCAAAATGTGAAAGAACTCTTACAAATGTAAATATATTTTGAATTATACTCAAAGTATTATATAATATTAAAAAGAGGTCGAGGGAATGCCAGAAAGCGATCTAAATACACAACTAGCACAGGATTATGTTCGTGCAGGTTTAAAGTTAATTGATGAAAAGAATTATTCACAGTCTCGTGATAAAATTAACAGCGCTTATGAAATATTTAAAAATCAAAATTCACAAGCCGGTATATCTGAATGTTTAAGTTTAATTGCTTTTTTGGATTACTCTCAGAATAAAAATGATTTAATAAAAAATCTTGCGCTCGTTTCTGACGGGACATTTATGGCTGACAAGTCGGGTGATGTTAGTGCAAAGCTTATAAATGAAATTGTTTTAGGTAATATTAATTTTTCAGAAAATAATAAAGATATTGCAAATATTCACTACAATAATGCGCTTGCGCTTACGGCAAAAGATGATGAATATAATTTAAGCGAGCATATTAATACAAGAATAAAGCAACTTCAAAATGGTATGGATTATTCTTTACCGACAAAAAGTGATCCTCTTGTGTCTTTAGTTAAGATAAGCCGTTCAATTACAGCTTTAACCGATATTGATGAACTTTTGAAAGTAATTGCGCAGGAGACAAAAAATGCAATGCAAGCTGAAAGATGTACGGTTTTTTTGTGGGATAAGGATGACGATGAATTGTGGTCAAAAGTTGCTTTAGGCGTTGATGAAGATAAAGAAATTCGCTTTCCAGCTGATAAAGGTCTTGCCGGCTATGTTGTAAAAACTGGTGAAACATTGAATATTGTTGACGCATATTCAGATCCAAGATTTAATCCAGAAGTTGATATTAAAACGGGTTATAAAACGAAAACGATATTATGTATGCCGATTATGAATAATAATAAAGAAATAATCGGGGCGTTTCAGGTTTTAAATAAGATTGACGGTATTTTTACAAAAAATGACGAGGATTTGCTTGTAGCTATTGGCGGCAGTGCCAGTATTGCACTTGAAAATGCTCAATTGTTTGATCAGCAGCTGCAATTATATAGAGAGCAAAAATTGATGTTCGAAAGTTTTATAGATACTTTAGCGACATCTATAGATGCTCGAGATAAAATAACAGCCGGTCATTCATCAAGGGTTAAGTTATATTCTATATTGCTTGCAAAGGCTGTGGGAATGGATGTTAAAGAGCAGGGTCTTTTAGAAAAAGCGGCAATATTACATGATATAGGTAAAATTGGCATAAGAGATTCTGTATTGCAAAAAGACGGCAAGCTTACGGATGAAGAATATAAGCATATTCAAGAACATGTGAGAATTACGCATAATATTCTTACTAAAATTTATATGTCTCAAGATTTCAGAATGATTACAGAGATTGCGTCATCTCATCATGAAAAATTTGATGGTACAGGGTATTACAGGCATTTAAAAGGTAAAGAAATTACTTTGGGGGGACGAATTCTTGCTGTTGCCGATGTATTTGATGCTATTACTTCAAAAAGGCATTATCGTGATAAAATGCCTATCGAAAGAGCTATAGGTATTTTATGTGACGGAGCGGGCACACATTTTGATCCGGAATTGGTAGAAGTCTTTTTGTCTATACCTGTTGAAAAAATTGTTTCGGTGTTTATCTCTGATGAAAATGTTAAAATTACAGCTTCTGACAAAGAAATTTTGTCTAATCAATCTTTAAAATCTATATATGATTTAATTGGTAAAGAGAATCGAACGAACGATGAACAGAATGTTTTAGATGTTTTTAATAAATATTATATGAGTAATTATCAAGAGGAGAATGAATGATAAAGGCGAAAACTATTATTTTTTCTCTAATATGTTTGATTTCTTCGCCTGCATTCGCTTTTGATTTGCAGGGAATAGCGCCTGTTGACCCTTTAACCGATAATCCGTATACTTATCGTCAGGAAATAGGATTGCCTTCTTTTGAATTAAAAAAAGCATCTTTATCAAGTAATGATACTAAAAATCAGTATACTATCGCTATGGATAAATTTATGAACAGTAATGTCCGTTCTTCTTATATGGATTTTCAAGTTCTTATTGATAGTATGACTCCGAATGATTATGTTTATTTGAAGTTGTCAAGAGAAATGGCATCTATTGGTTTTTTTAATCTATCAGAACTTGCAATGTCAAAGATTAAAGATAACGATATTGCAGGGCTTTCTGAGCAGGATGTTAAAATTTATTATTTTCCGAATTATAAGTTAACTCATAAAGATCAGATTTATCTCGCAGAGATTTATTCTAATATTATGTATAACGATCAATCCCTTGAAGCCGTTAATGAATTAAAAAAGCAGGAAACATTATTGCAGGAATCTGATTATGCAAATTATTTAGTGGCTTTTGGAAGTATGAAGATTAATGATATTAAT
The DNA here is from genome assembly GCA_964453315.1 of uncultured Muribaculaceae bacterium. Classification (GTDB taxonomy): domain Bacteria; phylum Cyanobacteriota; class Vampirovibrionia; order Gastranaerophilales; family Gastranaerophilaceae; genus Zag111. The sequence continues at coordinate 5,782 of CAYVSD010000028.1, forward strand.
CAGGCAAGAAAGTATATAAATAATGCAGTTTTAAAAAATCCTCAAAATATTAATTATAAAAGATTGAGAGCTGAAATACTTTCTCAATCTGAAAATCCTAAAGAAGGTTTGCAATATTTAAATAGTATTGAAGATAAAGACGTTCATACGGTTATATTTGATAAAGAATTGCATTCCGCAAAGCAATATATTTTATATAAGTCGGCAAAGAATGATTATTGGAAAAAATATTATCTGGCATATTATTATTATGACAAAGGAGAGCTGAATAAATCGCTGGGTACACTTCAAGCTTCTGTTTCTGGTAAAAAAACTATAAATAAAGAAGTTTATGCTCTTACAGCCAAGGTATATTTTGATATGAAGGAGTTTGAAAAATCAAAGTCTTATGCTTTGAAGTCAGTTGCGCTTGATAGCGGAAATGTATTGGCATTAACTGTTCTTGGTGATATTTCATATAAAGATAAAGATTACAAATTAGCTCAGAACTATTATAAGAAGGCGGCAAAGTCTCAATATTCTGAGGTAAGGCTTGCTCAAACATACCAAAAGCTTGATAATATAAAAAAAGCTCGTGAAATTTATGGTAAGATGTTAAAAGCATCTTCAAATGCTTATGAAGCATATTATCAGATGGCGTTGTTGGATAAAGATAAAGAAATTACATATTTAAAAAAATCAGTTGCAATAAATCCGAATTTTATTGATGGTTGGATTGATTTGGCTCGTGTAGAGATATCTCATGATGATTTTGAAAAGGCATTGTCATTTTTAGATATTGTAAAGTACATTGACCAGGTTGATTACAGGTATTATTATTATTTAGGAGTCATTTTAAAACATAAAGGTTTGGTTGTTGAGGCAGGCAAAAATTTTGAGAAAAGTTTGGAGTTAAATCCTGATTTTAGTTTAGCAAAAGAGGAATTAAGTATATGAAAAAGAATTTATTAATTGTAGAAGATCATGAACTTACTCGATTTGGTTTGAAAACGACATTTGAAGATGTTGATTATATTCAAACTATATATGAAGCAACAAGTGCGGAAGACGGAATTGAAATATTCAAAAATAATTCGATTGATCTAGTTATTATGGATTTAGGGCTTCCTAATATGAATGGTATTGAAGCAACTCAAGCTCTTAGAAAGATAAATAATGATGTAAAAATTATTATATTAACTTCGCATAGTGAAGAAAAAGAAGTTATAAATAGTCTTAAAGCGGGGGCAAATGCTTATTGCTCAAAAGATATTAATTTGCAGAGGTTGGTTCAGGTTGTTCAGTCTGTATCAGAAGGGGCCGCATGGTTTGATCCTAGTATAGCGCATATTGTGCTTCAGGCTACGACTAATACAAAACTTGATGATAATGATAAAACTTATAAAGATTTTGACTTAACGGCCAGAGAAGCACAAATTTTGAAGCTTATGACAGAAGGATACAGTAATATGGAAATAGCAAGACATCTTGTTATAAGCGTAAATACTACAAAAGCTCATGTTGCAAGTATTTTGCAAAAATTAGAAGTTGATGACAGATTACAAGCGGCATTAAAGGCTTTGAAATATCAAATTGTATAAATTCCTCTTGACTCTTTGGATAAATGCGTTTATGATTATTTTCATACGTATATTAATAAGTAATTAAGGAGAAATATATAAGATGTTAGATTATACCAAAGAAGAATTATTGTCTTTGATTGAACGTACCCCGGAAAAATTTAACGAGTGGAAATCTGATAAAGAAAATGTAGATTTGAGCGAAGTTGATTTTTCCAATATGACTTTGCGCGAAATTGATTTTAGTGATGTGGATTTAAATTCGAGCTCTTTCGCTGATGGTGATTTATCTATGGTGAATTTTTCCGGAGCAGATTTAACATCAGCAGATTTTACAAGAGCAAATGTAGAAGAATGTGATTTTACCGATAGTCTTTTAACTGGGGCGGATTGTAGTTATGCTCAGATGACGTATTGTAATTTTATGGGCGCTGATATGGCTGGATGTGTTTTATCTGAGAGTGTTTTATCTAATTCAGATCTGTCAGGTGCTGAAAATTTACCTTCAGCAAGATTTGATGAAGATACAGTTTGGCCGGATGATGATATGATGCCTTCTGATTTTGATTCAACAAGTAGTGACGATTTGTCTGCCTTAAAGGATGAAGAAGAAGCCGGACCGATTAATGACGGAGAATATTAATAATGATTAATGTAGCAGTGTGCGGTTCAAATGGAAAAATGGGTAAAGAAGTTTGTTTGGCCGTAGAAAATGAACCTTCAATGAATTTGTGTGCAAAAATTGATATTGCGGGAATTGATACTTTTAAAACTATTGAAGAAGCCAAGAATGCGGTCAAAATTGACGTTTTAGTTGATTTTACTCAACCAAAATCTATATTTGAAAATGCAAAATATTGCTTAAATAATGGTATTAAAATTGTAATAGGAACAACAGGACTTTCGGATAATCAAATTGAAGAATTGAAAAAATTATCATCTGAAAATAATACAGGGTGCTTGATTGCTCCGAATTTTTCAACAGGCGCGGTTTTACTTATGATATTTGCGCAAAAAGCTGCACAGTATTTTGATAATGCTGAAATTATTGAACTTCATCATAATCAGAAAAAAGATGCGCCGTCAGGAACAGCGATTAAGACAGCTTTAATGATGTCGCAGGCAAAACAAAATTTTAAAGGTGGTAATTGTTCTGAAACGGAAACTATAGCAGGTTCTCGTGGCGGAACTTCTTATTCTGATATTCAAATTCATTCTGTTAGATTACCCGGATATATCGCTTCTCAAGAAGTTTTGTTTGGTTCTGCGGGGCAAGTGTTTAAAATCAGGCATGATACTACGGACCGTAAATGCTATATGGGCGGGGTTTTGCTTGCAGTTAATCATGTGGTTCATAATAATGACTTTACGTATGGATTAGAAAATATTTTATAGGAGTTAACTGTGGAATTAAATAAATATATAGAACATACTTTATTAAAACAAGATGCTACAAAACAAGATTTGATAAAACTTTTTGAAGAAGCAAAAGAATATAAATTTTTTGGAGTTTGTATTAATCCTTGTTATGTAAAACTTGCAAGTGATTATTTGAAAGATAGTGATGTTAAAATAGTAACAGTTATTGGTTTCCCTTTAGGCGCAAATTCTACAGATGTGAAAGTTTTTGAAACTCAAAAAGCGGTTGTTGATGGCGCTGATGAAATTGATATGGTGATAAATGTTACTAAGATTAAAGATGCCGAATATGATTATGTTATTAGCGAGATAAAGTCAATAAAAAATGCTTGTTCCGGTCATAATTTAAAGGTAATTATTGAAACTGATCTTTTATCTAAAGAAGAAATTGTTAAAGCTTGTGAGTGTGCAATATCAGGCGGTGCCGATTTCGTAAAAACTTCAACCGGCTTTGTAAAAGGCGGTGTCGGTGCTAAGACAGAAAATGTAAAATTAATGTTTGATACGGTCAACGCTACAGGGTTGCGAGTAAAAGCTTCCGGCGGAATACGAGATAAAGAGGCTGCTTTGGATATGATTGAGGCAGGTGCTTCTCGTCTTGGTACAAGTTCCGGCGTAAAAATAGTTCAATAAATAAAATAAAAACCCTGCTTTTTAAAAGCAGGGTAAAATTTTTCTAGGAATTAGGAATAGGAATTTCTCTCTCTTTTTAAACGGATGATGTCTCTCTCTTAATATCTTCGCATTTATTCAATGCTCTCATATATAATTAAGTATATATAAATTATATAATTTCAGAGTTTTCCTAATTCGTTACAAATCTTAATGTTATGTTAAAGCAAATGTCATATCGGCTTCAACGCAAACTTTACCGTCTACTGAGCCTACACCGTGAGCTTTGCAGATAGGGCCTTTTAATTTTGTTAATTCAATAGCCATTTCAAATCTGTCGCCGGGTCTTACGATGTTTTTAAATCTTGCGTTTTCAACACCTGCATATAGTGCTAATTTTCCTTGGAATTGAGGTAATTTTAGCAAAATCGGAGCAGAGCATTGAGCCATTGCTTCAAGTTGTAAAACACCCGGCATTACAGGGTTTCCTGGGAAGTGGCCTTGGAAAAATTCTTCGTTCATTGTCAAATTTTTGTAGCCTTTGCAATATTTTCCGGGCACGCATTCCGTAATTCTATCTACAAGTAAAAACGGATATCTGTGAGGAAGCATATTCATAATTTGTTGAATGTCCATGCTAAAAGCTTCTTGTGTCATTTCTTCAGTCATTTTTGTCTCCTTTATACTTCAATTAACTTCTCTTTTAATATTTTTGCAGTTTTTACGTGAACTGCGTGACCTGCTTCTTTCGCAAGTATTTGGCAATTTAGATTTAGCGGGTTTATTCCCGTTAAATATAAATCACCGATTAAATCAAGGATTTTATGTTTGATTGGCTCACAATCTGAGCGAAGTTCTGCTGTATATGTTCCGTCATCCATAAAACCAAGAGTATTATCTATATTTGCACCTTGGGCAAAGCCAAGCATTTGATATTTTTTTAAGTCGTGGTAAAAACCAAAAGTACGAGCTTCAATGATTTCGTTATTCTTTTTCGGATCGTAATTAACAAATCGTCTTTGCAGTCCGTTGTGATCGTAATTTACCGCATAAGAAATAAATAATTGCTTATCAGGCAGAATTACAAGACTTGTTTTACCGTTTAGGTAATAAACAGGTTCACTTACGCTGTAGCGTTTTTCTTTTGCAAAAAGAGGTTTAGTTGTCCCTGCTTTTTTAAATGCTTCTACCCACAATTTTGAGCTGCCGTCTAGAATTGGCACTTCTTCTTCTGACATATAAATATCTGCAGAATCTATTTTGCAAAACGCAAGAGCTGCTGTTATGTGTTCAGTGAGCATAGCACGTGAAGACTTGTTGCCTAAAACTACACAATGCTGCGTTGAAATTACGTTATCAACATTTGCTTCAAACGGTTCTTTGCCTTTTACAAAATAACGAATTTTACCCGCTTGCGATGGTTTTATAGTCACATCGCAAGGTTTGTTTTTCATTAAACCGTTACCGGATATATTTACTTCTTGTTTTAAGGTTATCACTTGTTTACGTTTTCCTCAAATTCTTTTAAAAGTGGTTCATATTTGCGGAATTTTGCAAATATTTCTTGAGCATCTTTCATTGTTTTAAGCTGTTTAATAAAGTCTTTTCTTGGAACGGCAGGAATACCGACAATAATTGATTTTTCAGGGAAAGATTTTGTTACGCCGGCTTTTGCAGTAATAATTGTATCGCTGCCGATTTCAATGTGATCAGCGAGTCCTGCTTGTCCTGCAATAACAACTCTGTCACCGATTACACAGCTTCCTGCAATACCTACTTGTGAAACGATTAAGCATCCTTTACCTACTTTACAGTTGTGACCTATCATTACAAGGTCGTCGATTTTTGTATTATCACCGATAACTGTATTTTCTATTGTTCCTCTGTCAATTGTGGTGTTAGCACCGATTTCGACGTTGTTTCCGATTACAACGGAACCGATTGACGGAATTTTAAAGATTACTTGCTCAACGTTACTGTCTTTAATTTCGCCGTCTTTACGTGCATTTTCGATATTGTTCGGGTTCTCTGTTACAAAGCTGAATCCGTCAGCACCAAGAGAAACTCCGTGTTGTAATATTACATCGTTGCCGATTTGAACTCTGTCTCCGATATTTACGCCCGGGTGGAAGAAGCAGTTATTACCGATTTTTGCGTTACTTCCGATATAGCAATTTGCTAAAATCTTTGTATTATCTCCAATTTGTGCGTTAGGAGAAATTACAACATTTGGTCCGATGCAAACGTTTTGTCCTAATTTTGCACTCGGATCAACAGTTGCTGTAGGATGTATGTCTTTATTTACTACAGGCGGAACGTAAAAAAGATTTAGTAATTTCATCATGGCTAGTCTAGGTCTTTCAACTTCAATAGTTGTAAATCCGTCAATTTGAACTCCTAATGGTACAAGAGCAGCTTTAGCTTTTGATTGCGCAAGGTTTGCGATTTCATCTTCGCCTAAGGCAAGAGCTAATGTATTTTCATCACTTAATAAAGGTGGTGCAATATGAGTAATTTCAGGACTTTGAACTTTTGTTAGCATCCCTCCTACTATTTGAGTAATCTCGTCTACAGTAAATGATTTAGCCATATATTTCTCCTTATTTATTATTTACTTTATTAATAATTGCAGTTGTTGATTTTCCTGCAACAAATTCTATAAATTCTACGCGTGTATTATTTTTTGTCATAATATCTGCTTCCGGTAGAGTTTCCATTGTATAATCCGCACCTTTTGTATAAACATCAGGTTTTATTTCGTCTAGTAAATTGCGCGGACTGTCTTCGTCAAAAAATACAACAAAATCTACACATGAAAGAGCACAAAGAACTTCTGCTCTGTCGTTTTCATTGTTAATTGGGCGGTCAGGACCTTTTATTGAGCGAACCGATTTGTCCGAATTTAAAAGAACAATGCTGTAATCGGCAAAAGTTTTTGTTTTTTGCAGGTATCTGACATGGCCGACATGCAAAATATCAAAACATCCGTTTGTTGCGACAATAGTTTTGCCGCTTTGGTGTAATTTATTAACAAAATCAGCTATATTTGTTCTGCCGAGTATTTGCCCCATAAAATATCCCTCTTACTTCTGTTATTATATCTTAAAAGTAGGTAAAAGTTTTAATTATTAACAAAAAGTAATATTATTATACAAGGTATTTATAGTTTAGAAATGGTATTACTTTTTTGTACTTTGCTCGTGTTATACTTTTTGGAGGTTTTGGTTTTGTAAACCTGTCTAATGATTCTATTTGGCATTTCATTAAATACCAAGGATTTTCAGGGTTTTTAATTATCATTTTTCTTGTGCCTGAGATTATTGGGGTTAGGGTTAATTTTTTTACTTTCATATTACCTTCTTAATACAATTCCATTTCAATAACTTTTTTACAGAGTCTTACTGTATTTAGTGCTGCTCCGATGCGTAGATTGTCTGCTACACACCAAAGTGAAATACCGTTATCAAATGCTAAATTTTTTCTTATTCTTCCGACAAATACCGGATCAACTCCGCTGGAATCAAGAGTTGTCGGGTATTCAAAGTTATCAGGATTGTCGATAACTTTTACTCCGAATGTATTTTTTAGTATTTTCCGAACTTCATCAGGAGTTACTTTTTCTTCAAATTCAATATCGACAGCTTCTGAATGGCTGTTGAAAACAGGTACTCTTGCTGCTGTGCAAGAAATAGGTAAATCTTCGCGTAAGTGTAATATTTTTTTTGTTTCATTTACGACTTTTATTTCTTCTTTTGTGTAGCCGTTATCGCAAAATACGTCGATTTGCGGAAGAACATTGAACGCTATTGCTTTTTTAAACGCTGACGGCGTAAAGTTTTCTCCTGCTAAAGCGGCTTTTGTGTTTTCCTTTAATTCTGTAATAGCTTTCAATCCTGCGCCTGAAACGGCTTGATATGTCGAAACGATAAGTCTTTTTATTTTAAATTTTTCATTCAAAGGTTTTAAGACTAACATCAATTGCGAAGTTGAGCAGTTTGGATTAGAGATAATTCCTTTGTGTTTTTTTAAATCTTCATCATTTACACCTGCAATAACAAGCGGAACATCTTTTTCCATGCGGAAGGCTGATGAATTGTCAATCAATACTCCTCCGCGTTTTACTATTTCAGGAGCAAAAAGTTGGGATGTTGACCCTCCGGCAGATGCCAAGACAATGTTAACTCCGTCAAAACTTTCAGGTTTTGCTTCTTCTACGGTGTATTCTTTACCTTGAAAAGTAATTTTAGAGCCTGCACTCTTTGCACTTGATAAAAATTTTATTGAATTAAATTCGACATTCAATTCGTCTATAATTTTTGTAATTTCTCTGCCGACAACTCCTGTTGCGCCAAGAACTGCAATGTTTGCTTTTTGTTTTGACATGTTCATATCCCTTTATAGTCTGTAAAATAATAATACTACAAGATTAGACTCTTGTAGTATTATTTTAAGTTTTGTTTAGGGTTAATTATTTTTATTTTTTTATAATTAATATATCTCCTTCAATATTTATATCTAACATATCGTTTTCAGGATTTATTTCCAATAGTTCTAAAATTGGTAGGGGTATATTTAAACCGTAACCAGAACTTCTTTTTATTAGTTTTTTTATTAATCGATTTTCATATTTTGTTTTTTCATCTTTATTTATTCGCTTAATATTTAAAGTTTTATTTTCAATAGTTAACAAAACAGTATATTCTGTTTCACTAATTCCCATTAATTTTGCAATTGGTTTGCTTAAATATAATTGCCACGAATTCCCGTTTGTTTTTAGTGCTTTTTTCAATGCAATAATCCTAAAATATTATTATTGCATCAATGTTATATTAATGTTATAGCAATAGATATTGCACAGAATATGTATAAAGTAGGTACAAATGAAGAAAACTATATTGATGGATTTAGATGGCGTTTTAAATGATTATGATGGTGTATATGATGAAAATCATATACCGAATATTAGAAAAGGCGCTAAAGAATTTATTAAAAAATTATATTTAAAATATGAAATAAAATTATTTACGACTCGTCCTCAAAAACTTGCATATAGTTGGCTTGTTAGAAACAATTTAAATAAATAAATTAAGCAAATTACAAATGTAAAATTACCTGCTTGGCTTCAAATTGATGACCGGTGTATAAGATTTGATGGAAATTACTCGAATTTATATGATTCTATTGATAATTTTCAAGTTTGGTATAAGAAATAATAATTTACCCCTAAATATTTCCGGTTGAGCTGTTTTTGTCGTCTTCTAATTGGCGGATATCTATATTAGAATCATCTTCCGCATAGTTATTAATAGATGTAATGGAAGTATCTATCTCAACGTTTACATCTGCATCAACCATTTCTATATCTGATTTGTTATATTCTTTGGTTTTGCCGTCTTCTAGTTTTACGGAGACTTTACCGCTTAAGAATTGTAAATTACAAACTTTACCGAGTCCGTCTGTTGTCATTACGGAAGAACCTATAGGCGGCATACCTTTAGCTGCGTCTATATAATTTGAATATTCATAATTTAAACAGCAAAGTAATCTGCCGCAAGTACCGGAAATTTTTCCTGGGGCAATTGGCATACCCTGATCTTTAGCAAGTTTAACGTTAATATTAGCAAATTTTCTCAAAAATCCTGAACAGCAAAATGGTTGACCGCAAATTCCGACGCCGTCAAGAATTGCGGTTTCATCCCTTACGCCAATATGGCGTAAATCAATTCTAACCTTTGGAAATGCCTGAGTTAAATCTTTTAATAATCCGCGAAAATCTACTCTTTCGGGAGCTGTATAATAAAAAGTTATTTTTCGTCTGTCAAATGTTATCCTGCATTGAGAAAGATTCATAACTAATTTATGCTGTTTTACAAGTTCTCTGCATTTGTAAAAAGCTTGTACCTCTTCTTTTTTTATGTCATCAAGTGTTTGTAAATCTCTTTGTGACATTACTCGTAAAAAAGGTAATGGTTCGGGTTTGTTTTTTGCATTTTTCCATGCGTTTTCGATTTCAGGATTAACCAAAAAAACTTTAAGCGCTTCTTCACCTTTTTCAGTTCTTACAATGACCATTTGGCCGTCTTGTAATGTTAAATTGTCTGAAACTTTAAGCGGATAATATGTGTTTCTGAGGTATCTTACTGCATATTTCATTATACGTATCTTTCTTCTTCTTTTAATTTTCTGTTCATTAGTTTTGATAAAAGTTCTTGCGGTGTGATATCTGTGTAAACTGCTTCATAAATAGCATTGGAAACAGGAACTTCTATCTCAAGTTTTTTTGCAAGCTCGCAAATTGCTTTTGAGGTTTTTACCCCTTCTGCAACAGAGCCTAATTCCGATAAAATATCATTGATTTTTTTACCTTTGGCAAGCATTGAACCTACGGTATAATTTCTTGACATCGGTGATGAACATGTGGCAATCAAATCTCCCATGCCTGATAAACCGTATAATGTAGAAGGATTTGCTCCCAATTGAATACTTACTCTGACGATTTCTGCCATTCCTCTTGTTAAAAGTGTACCTGAACAGTTGTCGCCAAGTCCCATTTCGTGAGCAAAGCCTGATGCAATTGCGATTACGTTTTTTAAGCTCCCGCCAAGTTCAACTCCGATAACGTCAGTATTTGTATATAATCTGAATTTGTCTGTAACGTTGCAGGCTTTTTGTACAAATTTGGCTGTTTCAATATCTTCGCAGGCAACGCAAGCTGCTGTCGGTTTTCCTTGCAAAACTTCTTTTGCTAATGTTGGACCTGAGAGGATAACTAATTTTTGATCAGGTAAAACGTCTTTAATTACTTCGGACATTCTCATCAATGACGGTAATTCAATACCTTTTGAAGCGTTTACAAGAATTTGATCAGGTTTAATTCCTGAATTTTTTAAATTTTGGCAAACATCACGAGTCCCAGAAGTTGCAATTACAGATAAAATTATGTCAGCTCCATTTATTGCGTGTGCCATATCTGAGGTTATTTCAACTTTATCTTGAAGTTGAACTTCAAGAGGTCTGGAAGTATGCTTGTTATTTATCAAATCGTTAGAGAGGTCTTGAGCTCTGCCCCAAACTGTTATTTCATCAAAATTATTTGTCAAAAGCCAGGCTAACGTTAACCCCCAACATCCTGCTCCAAGTACGGTAAGTTTCATAAGATTCTCCTTCCTTATGCCATAGATTTTAAAAGTTTTCTCAAAACACCGCCGTGTTTTTTCAATTCTAATCTTGCATTATCCGCATCGACTTTCATTTTTGTCATAACAATTGCGGTTTTAATTTCCCAACTACATTTTAATAATGCCGCTAAAGCTTCGCTGTGTGAAGTTTGCGCGATTTGTGCAACAATTCTTATTGCTCTGTCTTTAAGTTTTTCATTTACGGCTTTAAGGTCAATCATAAAGTTTTCGTAGGTTTTGCCTATTTTTATCATTGAACCTGTTGAAAGCATGTTTAGAACCATTTTTTGAGCAGTTCCGGCTTTTAATCTGCTTGAGCCGGCAATTACTTCCGGTCCTACTTCGGTACAGATTACATGACCTGCTTCCTGCGCAATTCTGCCTTGCGAATTACAAGTTAATCCTATTGTAGCGCAACCGATTTCGTCAGCTTTTTCCAATACTCCGAGTAAATATTTCGGATTTCCGCTGGCTGAAATTACAACGCAAACATCTTTTTCAGTTAAAACAGAGGCATCTTCTTTTCCTGCGTCAAAATTATCTTCCGCGCCTTCTACTGCGTATAATAAAGCTTTTTCTCCCCCTGCAATTCTGCCCTGAACCATTTGAGGGTCAACGCTAAAAGTCGGAGGGCATTCAGAAGCATCTAAAATTCCTAATCTTCCCGATGTGCCTGCGCCAAAATAAAATAATCTGCCACCTTTTAAAAATGCTTTTGCAATTATATCAATAGCGGTTGCGATGTCAGAAGCTACGTCACCAACTACGTTTGCAACAATTTTGTCTTCTTCATTCATCTTTCGAACCATGTCGATTGTAGAAAGAAGGTCAATATCTTTAGTATTTTCGTTTCTGTATTCGGTAATTGCTTCTGTCATAATTATATCCCTTTCACTAAATTTGCCATTTCTATTGCTGTTTTAGCGGCATCTGAACCTTTATTACCGGCCTTTGTGCCTGCTCGTTCAATTGCTTGTTCAATATTATCGGTTGTTAAAACTCCAAACGAAACAGGAATTCCTGTTTGTAAGCTTACTTGTGCTATTCCTTTTGCAACTTCTGCTGATACATAATCAAAATGAGGCGTAGAACCTTTGATTACCGCGCCAAGTGCTATTATAGCATTATATCTTTGAGTTTGTGCAAATTTTTGAGCTATAACGGGAATTTCGAATGCGCCCGGAACTCTTACGATATCAATATTTTCGTCAATAACACCGTGTCTTTTCAGTTCGTCAACGGCGCCTGATAATAATTTTGATCCTATAAAATCGTTGAAGCGTGACAGAATTATGCAAAATTTGTCTTCTTTCCCCGCAACAAGCTGACCTTCAAATGTTTTCATTATACTTTCTCCTAATCATTCTAAGATACTTGTATGATACAACATTAAAGCTTATTTTACAAGAACCGAACCGAAAATTTTATAATAAATATACAAAGAGGTTAATATAAGTAATATCCCGCTGATTTTCATAATCGTTTCGGAAATATTGTAAAATTTTTCGCTCGAATTCTTAAGTTTTGAAGTTAAAAATCCCGCTAAAATAAGGATTAATCCTTGTCCGATTGAGAATAAGAATAACATGATTACTGCAGAAGTTATGTTTGCAGAAATTGACGCAATTCCCATAATTCCCGCTAAAATCGGAGTAGAGCAAGGTGTACCTATGATTGCAAAAACAGCACCCAGTAAAATCGGATAGAGAAATTCATTGTTAAAATTGTTTTTAGGAATTTCTTTTATTAATACAGGAAGCTGAAAGTTAATAATTCCAAGAATTTGCAGACCCATAATAAGAATTATTGAAGCAATAATCAGCATAAAATACGGGTTGCCGACAAAAATTTTCCCCGTTAATGCACAAATTATCCCGATAATCGAAAAAATAATACTTGCGCCTAAGACAAAGAAAATCATTTGAACAAGCGTTTTCGCGGGCTTTTCGTTGCTGTATCCCCCGACGTAGCCGATTATTAAAGGAAGCATAGAAAGCGAACATGGCGAAATTGATGCTATCAAACCTCCTAAAAATGAAGCTGCAAATAAAATATAAATGCTTGTTTGGGATGAAAATAATGCATTTAAATTTTCCATTATTTAAGTTCCTTTATGTAGCTTTCCATTTTTTCTTTTGGAATAGCTCCTTCTATTCTAGCGCATTGGCTTCCGTCAGAATTTAACATAACAACTGTAGGTACAAGTGAAACGTTATATTTTTCAATTAATTTGTTTTTCATATCGTTTCTGCTATCTACGATAATTTCGGTATATTCAACTTTATCTTTGTATTTTGGCATAAGTTCATCAAAAATTTTCTCGACCTGTTTGCATTCCAAGCACATTGTTGAAGAAAATTTTATTATTTGAGCTTTTCCCTTTGCCTGCGCGATAGTCGAATCGGTTTTGTTCCACGCAAGCCCCCAAAAAGCAAGTACCGGTATAACAAGTATCGCAATAATAGTTATAATAGATTTTTTGTCCATAATTCTCTCCTTTTTGATTATAACATATTATTTATTTGTGGCACTTTTTTTTCAATAAGTAATGTGGATAGAAGAAATTTATAAAAATAATAATCGGCGGAAATTATCCGCCGATAAAAATAAAAATATCATTAATTTGTTTTATATCAGCGATATTGAGTGCGGGAGAAGAAATATTACTTTTAGAACTTTATATAAATTAGCAGGTCCTTTAAATATAGAAATATTTAAATTTTTTCAATTTGATTAGACTAAAGCGCCTTGCATAATTGAGTTTTCTATATATTTAAAATGTTCGAGTAATTTTTTATAGTTTTCTTCGGTCATTAAAACTCCACGGTATTTTGAAGCATTTTTTATTCCTGAAATATAATAAGGGTAAAATTTTCTGAAAAATTTAATTCCTACTTTTTCTCCGCGTTGTTCGATTTCTTTTTCTAAATGGTGTTTCATTATATCAAGTTTTTCAAGCGAAGACGGCGCGGGGATAATTTCGCCTGTTTGAATGTAGTTGCTTATTCTGTATAGTAATGCAGGATCTCCGAGAACTCCTCTGCCTACAGCAATACCGTCAGCTTTGCTTTGTTCAAGACATTTAACAGCATCTTCAACAGAATTAACATCTCCGTTTGCGAAAACAGGAATATCTATATTTTCTTTTAAAACTTTTATTTTTGACCAATCAGCTTGTCCGGAATACATTTGTGCTCTTGTTCTTGCATGTATTGTTATAAATTCTGCTCCGGCATTTTGCATCATTTGGCAAAATTCAACGTAATTCATCTCATTTTGGCTATAGCCAAGTCGGCATTTAATACTTACGGGTTTATCGGTGCCGTCTTTTACAGCCTGTACGAGTTCATAAGCAAGTTCAGGGGTCCTCATTAAGGCTGAACCGTCATTTCCGCAAACAACTTTACGTACAGGGCATCCCATATTAATATCAATTATATCTGCATATTTAGATAATCTTTGAGCGGCTTTTTTCATTAAATCCGGTTTGTGACCGCAAATTTGGTATGCAATCGGATGGTGGCTTTCATCAAGCATTAAAATATCTGTCTGATCCCTGTTTTGGTTTAAAAATTCCGAACTTATCATTTCTGTTGTAATAAGACAATCGGGACAATAATTTCTTACAAGGGTTCGCAGAACGTAATCCGTTACGCCTGCCATTGGGGCAAGTGAGACACGGCTTTGTATAAGTTGTGCAATTCTGTTATTTTGCATATCCTTTTAATTCTTCTGAGCGGGCTTTTGCATATTTTTTATAATCATCATCTTCCGCATTAGAATTTGCGTAAGCGATATAATAATTATACGCATCTTTGTATTTATTTAGCGCATCGTAATTTGACGCAATCATATAATTACAAATGGTAAAATCTTTGTTTAAATCGTAAGCTTTTTTCAAATCTGCAATAGCTTCGTTGCGCTTTTCTTTAGAATCGTATATCATTCCTCTGTAGTATAGCGCGTATGCGTTTTTAGGATCTTTTGAAAGTAATTGATTAAACTTTGCAAGGCTTTCATCAATTTTGTTTGCTTCATACATTGCAATAGCGTCGTTTAGCAGATTTGCGTTATCGGCTTCGTTAATTGATGCAAGTAATTGTGAAGCTTGAGTATTGTTTTTATTGAATGTTACAGATTTTGTTAAATAAATTTTTGCGTTATTGTAGTCCTCAAGCTCTGAATATAATGCGCCGATGTAATACGCGATATCAGAATCTAAAGGTTTTAAATCGAGAGCTTTTTTGTAATATTCAATTGCATTTTGAGTCTCTCCAAGTTCTTGATAAGAGCTTGCAACACCTAGCATCGTGTTAACTGTTGGAGGATTGATATTTAAATATGTTGAAATTGCACTTTTATAATCCTTTTCATTGTAAAATGCAGCGGCTTGTGCAATCTGAGCATCTGTTTTCATGTTTTGGATGTTTTTAAGCGTGTCTGAAATGTTTGTATCATTTGAAAATTTTGTTTGTGCACTTTGTAAAGTTGCAATTGCGCTGTTATAGTCGCTTTTTTGAGCTTGAGCAAGTGCTAGGTTAACGTACATTTCAGAAGTTTTACCCCCATTTGCTTTAATAGCTTCATTATATAAGTATATTGAATTATCTAATTTGTTGTCTTTGTGAAGCTCTATTGCATAATCATATATAATTCCTGACGGGTTTGAATTCGGGAAATTTAGTGTCACGTATTCAACGAATTCAGAAGGCGAAAGTGTTTTCTTTACGTTATCAATCATTTGGCTAATGATAAATTCGTTATTTGGATCAAGTGCAAGAACCTTTTTAAAGCCTTCTTGTGCGACTTTGTTATCCCCTATTTTTTCATAGCATTGCGCTCTGTATAAGTTTGCGTTTATGTTATTTGGCTCAACGATTAAAACAGATTCATACATCTTTATTGCGGTCCGGTAATCTTCTTTTTGCTGATATAGAGTCCCAATATTTATTCTTGTATTAATATTAGAAGGATCTAAGGATTCAGACTTCATATAATACTGTAGGGCTTCATCAAATTTGCCTTGTTTTTGCATAATTGCGCCCATGTTAGCTGCGAGATTTGAATTATTCGGGGAAGCGTCAAATTTTTTCTTAAATGTTCTCTCTAATATATATAAAATGTCTTTATTGTCAGCAGTAGTTCTTTCTAATATATAACTGTATTGTTTATCAGCCTCGGCTCCTTTTTCATTAGTGTCAAGAATTTTGGCATAAGTCAGTCTGAGATTTAAGTCTTTTCCTTCTATCGCAACGGCTTTTCTGTAATATTCTTCGGCTTTAGGCATGTTTCCTAAAAGCTTCATTATGTCACCGATTTGCTCAAAACTATCTTTTTGCAGACTTTTATTACCTAATGACTGTTGAAATTCGTATGCCGCTGCGGCGAAATTGCCTTCAGCGCGAAGTTTTTTTGCCGTTTTAAATCTGTTTTGTGCAGAAGTGTCAAATTTTATTGCTTCTAAGCATTTGTCAAGATTGTTTGTAACTTGAGAAATGGCTTGAGAGGAGTTTCTCACGGCATCAGGATTCGGATAGTACATTAAATAAAATAGAGCACTTCTGAAATCATCTGCAGCTTTGTCATAAGCTTTATCTTTATTTGCATATTCCGTACCTCTGGCTAAAAAAGAATTAATCAAACCTATTCTTGCCGAGGTGTCCATGTAATTTATTCTTAATGCGCTCTTAAATTCCGTTATTGCTCCTGAATATTGATATTGTGACAAATAACTTTGTCCCATATCAAAATGCTCTCTAAAGTCTGCAAAAGCAGTGGAGTTTAATAAAAATAAAGCTAAAGATAACTTTGCAATTGCTGAGTATGATTTTTTCATATAGCTTGTCCTCTTTCAAGCTATATTTTATTACAATATGTTTTTTGTGTATACTCGCTCGGGTTAATTGTAAAGTTATCTTTATCTTTTTTAAATTTCAAAAGATGAAACAGAAATAAAGTTTAAGCAATCGTCAAACAATTGTTCAATAGACTTCGATATTTCAATGCTATTCATAATAGAACAACTGTCTGCGCTCTCAATCATAATTTCGGTTTTAATCATTTTCTAGTACTCCTTATTTAATTTGTCCGGTAAATGTATTCTTCTTATAAGTTTTATATCGGATATTCGTCTTTAAACTTTAACCATTGTTACAATTCTTAATAACGGATTGTTATTCTTTAGTTGCTTTATTTTTGGTTTTTGTGTTAACATGTGACGGTAGTTATAACTTTAATATAGGAGATGCAACAATAGCAAACGACAATAGATCAAGGGAAAGAGTGATAATGAACGGTTATATTCGTTCAAAAGAAGTAAGATTGATAGACCAAAATGGTGAAAATTATGGAGTCGTTCCTACTGCGAAAGCTTTAAAAATGGCTGAAGATGCAGATTTAGATTTGGTCTTGATTAGCCCGAACCAAGCACCTCCTGTTGCAAAAATTTTAGACTACGGTAAATATAAATATGAACAAGCCAAAAAGGCGAAAGAAGCTAAGAAAAAACAGCATGTTGTTGAAATAAAAGAAGTTAAAATGCGCTATAAAATTGATGTTCATGATTATGAAGTTCGTTTGAAAAGCGCTAAAAAATTTATTTCTCAAGGTAATAAAGTTAAAGTTGTTATTATGCTTAGAGGAAGAGAATTGCAGCATGCTAATTTAGCTTTTGATTTGGCAAAAAGATTTTTGGCTGATATGGAAAATGAGCCGGTTCAAATTGAAAAGAAACCTCAATTTGAAGGTAGAAATGTTACTTTTTATCTGAGTGCAGCTCCTCAGAATTAATTTATATTTTGCCTTGACTTTGGATATTTAGCAAGTAATATAGGTAATGTGACCTGCTTGGTTGCTTTGATAATAGAATTGATGCCGCAATAGCTCCCTGAGTGGAGTGAAACGGAGTGAGAAATGTTCAAAATGTAGAGCTTGCTCTACCAACATTTCTAAAATACAATTTAATAGAATAAATGCCGCAATAGCTCAGTTGGTAGAGCAAGGGACTGAAAATCCCTGTGTCCTTG
>CAYVSD010000029.1:0-23562 GCA_964453315.1 uncultured Muribaculaceae bacterium
TTGTCATATCAATTAGTGTTAGCAAAACAAGGAACTGAAAAGATTGAAGATAGAATAGCGATTAAGTATTTAAGTCCGTTACAGACTTTTTATGTAATTGATAACACAATACTTGAAACACCTGTTTGTGCTATTTATATGTATGACTACACAGAGAAGAACCAAAAGAAAACAAGAGTATATGCGTACGATAATGAAAACTTGTATATATTCAACGGCTTACAAGGTGCAGTAAGTGTATTAGAAAGCGTTGAACCTCATAATATGGGTGCTATCCCGATTATACAATGTTTGAATAATGATGATGCTTTTTCAGACATTCAATGTATAACGGATTTATTAGATAGTTTGAGCCTTGCAATATCCAATACGACAGACGATTTACAATCCATTGCAAACGCAATATTATGTGCAAGCGGTGGAACGCTATCAAAAGAGAATATTGAAGCAATAAACGAATTAAAAACCGCAAACTTGCCTGTTGGTGCAAAAATGGAATGGATAATTAAAAATATCAATCCTGAAGCTACAAAGCAACAAATAGACAGGTTATTAACATTTATATTTCAGATTGCCCAAGTGCCTGATTTGACAGATGATGCCTTTGGCGGAAACCAAAGCGGAGTTGCAATGCAATATAAACTTTGGGGAATGAACCAGTTATGGATAACAAAAACAACCAAGTATGAAAAAGCATTGTATCAACGCTTGAAAATCTTATTACATTTACTACAATATCAATTTGAAAGCAATGTATCACTATTAGATAATATTGTTATTACATTTAGTAAGAACTTGCCTACGGACAATTCAAGTATGCTTCAAATGGTACAGGCATTAAAGGATGTATTGCCAAGACGTGAATTATTAAAACAAATCCCATTTATAGAAGATGTTGATGCGGTTTTGGAAGAATTAGATGAAGAAGCTGCAAAGAACGCTGATTTATACGGATTTAATAACAATGCAGGGTTAGAAGATAACAATGGCGAAGAATAGCCAAGAATATTGGAATGAACGAGCAAGGCAAGATAAAATTAAGGTTATTAAGACGGCTGAATACGGTGTTGATAACCTTAAAAAGCTGTTAAAAAAGAACCTTGATAGCGTTGAAAAGCAAATAAAAGAGTTTTATAAAAAATACGGTGATGAGGGCAAGTATGCAGAAAGTTTATCTTATGCAGAATTTCAGAAATACAAGGCGAAATTACGCTTGAAAGCAAAGCAGAACCCTCAAGATAAGACTTTACAACGGTTAGCAAAGCAAGATATACCAAAATACAGAATAGACCGTTTACGAGCGTTACAAACCGATTTACAGATACAATTAACAGAGGCAACAAGAGGACAAGAAGCAGGGATTTATAAAACGCTTAAAGATGTTGCGAAAGTATCACAGGCAACAACAGCATTAAGGTTTAAGAAAACGCTTGATGTGGCTTTCGATAAGATTGCAAGCCGAAAGTTAGAAAAAATATTGTCATCCGATTGGGTTGGCAATATGAATTGGTCTGAAAGGCTTTGGAAAGATAGAGAACTCGTAGGCAAAAAGGTTACAGATATACTTGAAGAGGGAATACCACAGGGTAAATCTATGCAGGATATGGCAAGAGATTTAAAAGATGCAACTCAATCAAGTTTTAATGATGCGTTCCGGTTGATAAGAACGGAAAGCGCACACGTTGACGGTGAAGTTACATTAGACGGATTTAGACAGGCACAAGAAGAATTAGGACTTGAATATTATATTTTAGATGCGTTTTTAGATAATAGAACATCGGATATATGCCGAAAAATAGATGAAGAAATGAAAAAAGGGAAAAAATACAGAATAGATGAAGCCGTTGTAGGTGAGAACTATCCACCCCTACATCCGAATTGCAGAACGGTAGCACTCCTCCACTTGACGTGATAAAATTTAGTAGTATAATTATAGTAGGAGGTAACTATGATTATACAAAATGAAAAAGTAAAAGGACTTTCAAAAGGTTCTAATAAATTTGTTGATGTTCAATGTGATGTATGCGGAAAGATTACGGAAAGACGGTATAATGCCGTAAGTAAATATAACAATCATTTTTGTAGTAAAGAATGTGAATCTACATATAGAGAAAACAAAGTAAGGCAAAAGATGAATGTGCTTGTAGGAATGGATTTTAAAGAATATTTGCAACGGGAATATATAGATAACAAAAAGACTATAAGACAATTAGCAAAAATGATTTATAATAATGAAAAAATGCAATCAAGTGTTTTGCGGTGGTTGCACAAATTTGAAATACCTTTAAGACAGGGCGGGGAAGCCGTTGCAGTTCAATGGTTGAATAATGAAGAACGCAGAAAAAAGACATCGGAATTAGCAAAAAAGAATTTATTAAATCCCGAAGTTAGAGCAAAAATGGCGGAATATCAAAAAACGGCAGAATATCGAGAAAAATCAAGCATTGTTAAGCGTGGTAACTTAAACCCTATGTATGGCAAGAGAGGTGAGTTAAATCCAAAATATGACAAGTCTATACCATTGGAAGAGCGTATTAGTAATAGAAAAACATATTTTGATATAGAATTTAGAAAAGCCGTAATGTTAAAATATGATTACACTTGTCAAAAATGTGGCAAAAGACAAGAAAAAAATATGGTTGCACATCATATATTTGGGTTTAGAAATAATCCTGCTTTGAGATATACTCCCGAAAATGGTATTGTATTTTGTAAGAAGTGCCACGTTGCTTTCCATAAGCAATTTGGAACAAAAGACAATAATTCCGAACAATTAAGAGAATTTTTGCAAGATTAAAGTATTGACTTTTTGCAAATTATTTTGTAGAATTTTAGAGTAAGAACAAAAGGAGGTAAGCGAATGAACGAGATAGCTAAAACCCAACAAACCTTAGACCAAATAGCAGAAAACAATAAACATATAAAAAGGAATTATGATAATACTATTGAAATTGAAGAAGATTATCTCGTAGAATTATTAGAAACAATAAATAATTTATGCGAAGCAAATAAAGTTCTTCAAGACAAGTTCGAACTATCGCAAAAGTTGATAGGAGTGTTGCAAGAGAAGTTAAAGAACTTTTAGAAAGTGAGGCATAATGGCACGCAAGAAATTACCACCTGAATTAAAAGCAAAGAATCATACTTTTAAACTGTATGATTGGGAAGTGGAAGCGGTTAAAAAGTATATTCAATACATACGCAAAGCAAATAAATGTGTAAAAGAATTAGAGAATAATCCTGATGTGCATACGGTACATATAGGAAATATTGAAGTAAAGCCTTTTAATTAAGGCTTTTTTTTGTGTCCGTTTTTGTTTGTGCTATATTTACGGTATGTTGTTAGAACAGTAAAACTAACATCTGTATAGGACAGTAAAACTAAAAGGAGAAAGCGAAATGACAGAAGAAAATCAAGACGTAAAGACATTTACGCAAGCAGACATTGACAAACTCAATGAGGAACACGCAAACGCATTGAAAGAACTTGAAACACGTTTAAAAGGCGAACAAGACAGAAAAGTTGATGCAGCGATTAAGAAAACAAAGGCAGAAATTGAGGAAGCAGCAAGAAAAGCGAGTATGACGGAAACCGAGAAATTAAATGCCGAGTTGGAAGAATACAAAACAAAGTATCAAGAGCAAGCGGATATAAACGCACTTGCAAGCCAAAAAGACGAAACAAGGAAAGTAATGTCTGAAATGGGGGTTGATTTATCTAATCTTGATTTTTGCTTTGTGCCAAAAGATTTGGAAGCCACAAAAGCAAAGGTAAAGGCTTTCAAAGAAATGATTGACGGGGTTAAAAAGGCAACTTTTGAGGGAGGAGTACAATCAACCGTACCGAATAAGGGCAAAGCAGACCCCGAAGCGACAGGGTTAAGACAAGCATTTGGCTTGAAGTAATTTAAAAAAAAGGAGATTTTAAAAAATGGCAAACTCAATTGCATTGACAACAAAATTTTTACCTCTTATTGATGAAGTTTACAAAGTAGAGGCAAAAACATCTATTTTAGAAGCACCGGCAGAATTTGTACAAGAAACTGCTGATGCAAACGTAGTTAAAATTGCTAAACTTGCAATGGTAGGTTTAGGTAACTACTCAAAAGCAAATGGTTATCCGGTTGGGGATATTACATTGACTTGGGAAACTCATACATTTGCTAACGACAGAGGCAGACGTTTCTCATTAGACAGAATGGACAACGTTGAATCATTAGGCTTGGTTGCAGGTCGTATGGTTGGCGAATATTTAAGAAGTTATGTAATCCCTGAAGTTGATGCTTACAGATTTAACAAAATTGCTTCTGCAACAGGCGTACAAGGTCCGGCAGCAGGTGCAACATTAACATCTTCAACTGCAAAAGGTGCATTAGATGACGGTATTGTAGCATTACAAGAAAATGAAGTTGATAGCGCAAGAATGGTAATTTTTGCAACTCCAACAGTTGCTCAATTACTTTCTGACAGCATTGGTTATTCAACTTCTAACGGTGAAAACAATGTTAACAACATTGTAGAAACTTATAATGGTATTCCTATTGTTCGTGTACCTCAAACAAGATTCTATAAAGGCATTACATTGGATGCAGGTGCAACTTCTTCAGCTGGTGGATATAGCAAAACTCCTACAACTGGCGTTGATATTAACTTTATTGTTATGGATAGAAACGCTTGCTACAACGTAACAAAATCAAATGTAGCAAAATTGTTTACACCTGATGAAAACCAAAACAAAGATGCTTGGCAATTTGATTACAGATTGTACCACGATTCATTTGTTTTAGAAAACAAAGTAAACGGCATATATGTTCATACAAAATAAGGAGGCATAAATGCACAAAATTTATTTAGATGGTTTAACTAGATTTTGTGAAACTTCCGAACTATCATTTTTCAAAAGATTAGGCTATGAAGAAATCAAAGATGAAAAGCCTGCAAAGGTTAAAGAAGAAAAAGAAGAAGTTGAAGAAATCGAAGAAGTAAAACCGAAAGCAAAAAAGGGTAACAAAAAGGGGGTTTAATTACCCCCTTTCCTTATATGCTAATATTGTATAAAACGGAGTAATCTTATGACAATAGACAATTTTGAAACAATTAAGGCTTATGTATTAACACTTGGCGATTTTGAAGAAAGTCCAAAACTTGATTTACAAATTGAAATGATAATAAATGAAGTTTTGGCATACTGTTACAGAAAAGATGTACCAAGTTGTATGGAGTTACCGCTTGCGGATGTTATTGTAAACGAGTTAAACCAACGTGGATTTAGCGAAAGTGCATTAGGTTTTGATGGCAATATAACCTCATATCGTGAGGGTGATATGTCAATAAATCTATCGGGAAGTGCTGAAACAGTAACCGTAAACGGTACAAGTGCAAAATACGGCGGTAAATTAGAGAGTTTTAAACAAATTATAGGGGCGATAAGATGTTCAGAAACGACAGATGCACAATAAAAAGACCACATAAAGAAAAGATTAACGGAGAGGTCATTTACACGCCCGAAACGGTGATTTATGATAATATCCCTTGTCATTTATCCGTTAAAGCATTAAGCCCTGTAAATCAGTCCGACAGTACCGCTAAAGTGTTACTTGATTATGTGTTGTTTATAGACACAAAATTAAATGTTACTATTGAAAAGAATGATGTTATAGAAGTAACGCAAGGCGTGAGCGGTAAAACGATAAAATTAAGAGCAGGTGAAAGCCAAAAATACCCATTGACAATACAGACACATTGTGAAGTAAACAAGGTGGCATAATGAGTTTATCTTTTGATGATTATGCAAAAAAATTAAAAGCATTAGACGAGAATGTGCCTGCAATATTTAAACAAGTTGCGGGGCGTAGTGCTGTTCATTTTCGTAATGAAGCAGTTGCACAAACAGACAAAGCTGGAGCAGTTGACACCGGTGCTTATAAGCGTAATTGGGAAGCCGTTGCAGTTGATTTTGGCAATAATGAGTATGGGATTGTTGGTTATAATGGAATGGCGTATGCTTCATTTTTAGAAGACGGTTATGAGATTAAAGAACAGCATTTTGTACCGTTCCCTGATAATAATGAGAAAGCAAAAAAGAAAAAGCCAAAGCATACTCCTTTAAGTGTAACAGGCGGAAAAGTTATATCAAAAGCAAAGGCACAAGGTGGAAATGATAGTGGTGGCGGTATTCAAAACTTTATGCGTGATTTTAGGCAAAAATATCCTAATGCAAAAGGGTTTATGGCAAAACCACGCAAATTTAAAGGCTTGAAGATTGGAAGGATAGCATTAAGTGATACCGAAGCATTTGCGTTAATTGAATTGCAATATGAGTTTGATGTAGCTATGACGGCTAAAAAGTATAATATATCTAAAAAAGAAGCAAGAAAGTATTATAAATAGTTGTCCGATAGATAAGGGGTTATAATTTTGTTATGGCTATAATATTAGATTTAAAAAATGCAATAAGAGATAATATACACGGTATAGATGCCGATATAAATTTCAATTTCAATGAAATTGAAACGGCTGATTATCCGTATATATTCTTTTATATTCCGTCATACAGGTTAGACAAGGCAATAGACTCCGAATACTGGCGTAAACTAACTTTGATGTGCGTTCTTGAATATGCGAATAGTGAGGATAATAACCAAACTGCTTTATGGAGTTACGCAGATACTTTAAGCGAAATGGTTAAAGCTATTCCGTTCAAGAATACAAAGTTAAGTGGTAGGAATTTAGAGCAGAAAACTGTTGACGGTGTTTTACAGCTTACATTTGATTTAGAGTTCTATGTCAAAGAAGCTGATGAAACAGAATTGATGCAGGAATTGGAATTTACAATAAAGGAGAATTAAAAAATGGTAGCAACACAACCAAAATTTAGAGTAGATTTCAAAGAATTAGCAGTATTAGCAATCCAAAGACAACAAAGGGGAGCAGTAGTAATAATTCTTGATGACTCTACGAGCGACATTGACAACGTAGTTTACAGAGGTTTAGGAGATGTAAACGCAAACGACTGGACAGAGGCAAACTACAAAAGATTACAACTTGCTTTTTTAGGTAATCCAAGTAAAGTAATTGCTATTAAGGCAGAAAGTTTATTTGCTGATTTGCAAGCAAAATTAAATTTACAAAGCAATTACACTTTATGTTATCCGGAAGCAGCGGCAGCGGATATTACAAGCATTAAAAACTATTTAAATGCACAACGTGAAGCAAATAACTATTCAAGAGCAGTATTTGCGAATGCGACAGCTCCTGATGCAAGCTATATTATTAACTTTGTATCAAGTGGTAATATAACGGCTAAAATAGGAGATGAAGCAGAAGAATTTACCGCCGGCGATTGGACAGCTCGTTTAGCAGGTGCTTTGAGTGGTTTGGCTTCAAGCCGTTCATTAACTTATTATGAATTACCTGAAATAGTTGAAGCACCTATATCAAGTACACCTGATGCAGATGTATTAGCAGGAAAGTTAATCATATTACATCAAGACGGTTCTTATAAATTCGGCAGAGCGGTTAACTCATTAACTACATTAACTGACGGTGTAACCGAAGCGTTCCAAAAAATCAGAGTTGTTGACATTATGGACACTATTGCAAATGACATTGTGGCAACATTCAGATTGTATTATGTAGGCAAATATACAAACAACTTTACTAATAAAAACAGATTTGTTGGAGCTATTAATGCTTATTTGAAACAGTTAGCAGCAGAGGGATTACTTGAAGCTGAAAATGACAATGAAGTGGCAATATCTTATGAAAAGAATAAAGCATACTTAGAGGGCAAAGGCGTTGATACTTCGGGAATGTCATATATTGAAATCTTAAAAGCAAATACAGGTTCTAAAGTGTTATTAGACGGTGTATGTTCACCAACAGATGCTATGGAAGATTTGGATTTGGGAATGTACTTATATCAAGCATTACAAGCAGAATAATTAAAAGGAGAATGAAAAAATGGCAGAAATTAACGCACAAAGTGTATTAGTAGGTACTGATGCCAAAGTCTTTCTTGACGGTGAAGAATGGGGCACTTTTACCGAACTTACAACAACAATTACATACAATTATGATGATGTTTATATTGGCAGAGATGTAGACAGACAAGCGACAAGCCGACAAGGTGAAGGTACTTTAAACGGACAGTCTACTAATTCAATGACAATTGAAATGTACAATAAGCTTTTGGCTAATCCGAATGCAAGGTTCACTATTGAAACAGAATTGACAAAACTTTCAACAGGTGAAACAGAGTCAGGTACAATGGGCGGTATTACTTTCGATAGCTTGCCGTTACAGAACCTTGTTAAAGGTGAGTTGGTAACAAAGGAATTATCATTCCGTTGGATGCCAAGTCAATCATCATTTACACAACTTATTGCATAGTTGAGAAAGTCCTTTCTCCCCCTTTTTAGGGGGATTGAAAGGCAAATTGAGAAAGGACAGGATTTATGGCGAATTTAGACAAACTATTGAGAAAGATTGAAAAGAACGCAGAAATAGGAAACGAACCAGAAAAAACAGAGTACAAAATAGCAGGCGAAACATTTGAAGTAAGGAAATTAACACGCAAAGAAAAAAGCGAATTGATGTATTCTTTAGAAGTAGGGAAAAGTCCAAAGGCAGGGGATTTGGTTAAAATGATGATAAAACCAATATACAACTGCTTTAACCTTAAAGATTTAGCAGTAAAAGCTAAAGATGCAAATTATATAAAATCTTATTATGATGTAGTTGAAATGTTATTTGAACCCGAAGAAATCTTTGAAATTATAGGCTATATTTTTGAAATTAACAATTTAGCAAATATTCAGAGTTTGGAGGCGGTAGAAGATTTAAAAAAGTAATTGAGAATGACATAGATTTATTATTATGTGCGTACTCATTCGCAACAAGCGGAAACAATCCCGAATGGTTATTAACCCAAACACCAAGAGAAAAAATGTTTTATTTAGCAGCAATTTCTTGGTGGTCAGATAAAAACAATCCACAGGAGCAAAAGTAATGGCAACTTATAAAGACACGTTATATTTAGTAGATAAAGTATCAAGACCATTGGAAAAAATGAGCAGGATGCTTAATGTTTTTGAACAAAGAGCAGAAAAAGCACGCAAAAGGGTTGAACATTTGTCTAAAATGGGCGACAGATTAAAAGGTTTGGGTACAAAATTAACAGTTGGTTTAACACTTCCTATTGTTGCGTTAGGTGGTGCTTCATTAAAAGCCGCAGCAGATTTTGAAAAAATGCAAGAACAATTAAGTATTATGCTAGGTTCTGCTGAAAAAGGCAAAAAGATGTTCAATGATATTACAAAATTTGCATCACAAACACCGCTCGAAACAAAAGATATTATGCAAGCAACTAATACAATGCTTTCATTTGGCATTGCAAGTGATAAAGTTTTGACATATCAAAGGCAGTTAGGCGATATTGCAGGCGGTAACGCTGAAAGGTTTAGAGCATTGTCTTTGGCATTTTCTCAAGCAAGTTCAGCAGGGAAACTGCAAGGACAAGACTTAATGCAGATGATTAACGCAGGTTTTAACCCTCTTGAACAAATTGCAAAAAGAACAGGTCAGACCGTTGGCTATTGGAAAGAGCAGATGTCAAAAGGTAAAGTTACTATTGATATGGTAACACAGGCAATGGAAGATGCTACGAGTGAGGGTGGTCGTTATTATAATATGATGCAAAAGATGTCAAAGACTGCTGGCGGTCAATTATCTACTCTACAAGATAATTGGAATATGACACTTGCATCTTTTGGTAAAGAGATATTACCACTTGCAATAAAAGGAATGAGTGCTTTGTCAAATTTACTGGCAAAAATAAACGCAATGACACCGGCACAAAAGAAAACACTGCTTGTAATAAGTAGCATTATTGCTCTAATAGGTCCGCTTGTTGCAGGTATAGGAACAGTAATTTCAGTAATAACAGGTCTTTCGGTAGTTGCTGGTACATTAGGGGTGACTATGGGTGCAGCATTGGGAATTGTTGCAGGAATACCGCTTGCAATAGCAGCAATTGTAACCGCTCTTGTTTTATTATGGAAAAATTGGAGTAAGATTTGGAATGGCATTAAAAATATTACTATAAACATAATTAATGGCATAGTTGGTTTTATAGATAAATTAATTAACAAACTAGGCTTTATCGCGGGTTTTATACCTGGACTAAGGGCAATAGGACTTGGGGGAGATGTTGCAAGTGCAATTGGTAATAAAATAAATAATAACTCCGTAAGACAAACACAAAATAATACAACAAATAACAGTTCAACCGTATATAATTATAATTATGGCAATCAACAACAACAAACAATTAGTAATATGTTAAACCCTGCGTATGCGTTGGCTAGATAGACGGATTTTAAAAGAGTTAAAATAGAACTATGGCTAAGAGATTATATACACAATTGTATTGCGCTGAAACGGGGGAGAGTATAACATTCCCGATAAGTCCTGAACAAATGGAAGTTATAAAAGAGCGCAGTATTGAAACATATAACATATTAAATTATGGAGAAGTGCCTGTAAGAGGAACAAGAACTTTACAGCGTATTCCGTTAAGTGTTTTATTACCGTCACAAGACACGGTTTTAGCTATGTTAGCTTCGTTGATTAAGCAGCTTGATTACAAGCCTTATTCTTTAGATGAAGCAGTGGCTATGATTGACCGTTGGATTGAGGACGGGCGAGTTATAAGATTAATTCACGGTTTTAAAATAAATAAAGAGTTCTTAATTGAACGCCATACAGAGACCATTCGAGAGTATACGGAAGATGAACCGTATTCTCTTGATTTGGTTGAATACCGTAATCCTGTACCTAAAACACTTGTATATCCTGATAATTTGGGAAAAAGTAAGTTGGTACAGTTAAAGGAACGTGCAATAAAGAAATATGTACCGGCTCAATTAACGGGGCAAGCGGGACAGACGATATACAAGATTGCAAAGTTAACTTATGGCGGTAGGTTTAAAGAACTAATGGACAAAAACGGATTAACAAATGCCAATCTTGATGTAGCGGGAAAAACAATTGAGATGTTGCCATTATGATTTTAATTGATAATGTTGAAATAAAGACGGTTTTAGACGGTGTACAATGGAGCGGGGCAAAGGATATTTGCAGCCGTCAATTAGCGTTTAGTTTTTTATGCAATCCGTTAAAGAAAGAAATACCTGTTTATAAGGTGCGTGTCGGTTCAAGGGTAGAGTGGAAAGAAAATGATAAAACTTTATTTTTGGGTTATGTAGAGGAGTTGCCTTATAACACGGATGAAGATACAATTTCTTTAACTTGTCAGGATTTAATGACAAGGTTAATACGTTCTACATTTATTGGCAGAATGCAGGGAACATTAAATGAGTTAGCTAACAAGATATGTGCGACTTTTGGAATAAAAAACGGCATAAATTCAAATAATACGCACGTGCATAATATTGTATCAGACGGAGATTTAACATATTATGATGTTTTAAAAGTAGCTTGCGACACTTTATTTGACAGATACACACTTTATTTAGATGCAGATACATTAAAACTCGTAACAGGTGAACAAGAGCCTGTAAATAGCTTTGAAATAGGTGTAAATATAAGAGGTTCAAGGTTTACTCAAAGTATGGCAGATATGGTTACAAGGGTGCTTGTAATAGATAATAACGGTCAAGTTTTAGATGCGGTTGAAAATACGGAAGATTTGCAAAGATACGGTTTATTTCAAGCGACTTATAGCTATTCAGAGGACTGCAAAAACAATTTAGCAGAAGCAAGAAAACTTTTGCAGGGTGTAAAGAATGAGGGAGCTATATCTTGTAATAATGACAATGCTTGTATAGCAGGACGGTTTATTGAAATACACGAACCTGTTAATGGTTTTGAGGGTGTATTTGAAATCACTTCGGATAATCATACAATAAATACAAATAATTCAGAAATGACATTGGAGGTTGAATATGTCAGGGCAAGGTGATTTTTGGCGGGCGGTAGATGCAAGAGCGAAAAAAACTAATCCTGCGCCTGTTAGCGTGGGCGTAGTCGCAAGTTTAAAGCCGTTCAGTATAAATTATAACGGATTAGAATTAAGTTACGCAAATGGCGATACTATCTTTGTTAATCATTTAATGCTTGATGATAATATTAACTTAGATGTTAGTTCAATGGATAGCAAGCAAAATTTTAGTAATTCAACGGCTTATCAAAGTCCGAGTTTTACGGCAGAAGTTAGCGGAACACAAAAACAATTTGTTACTGATTTTTATACTTGGAGCAAGTCGGTTCACGACAGGTTTATACTACATATAGGGGATTATATTGCAGTACAAAAATTAGGCAATAATACCTACATAGTATTAGACAAATTACAAAAGGTGGAAGATGAGCAGTAATTATGCTTTTATACCAAATACTTTAACAGCAACAACGGAGTTACAAACAACCGTTGAACTTCCTATATTTAGAGAATTGGCTTTTGATTTTGAAACAGGTCAATTAAAGACAAGAGGGGGAAAATACTATTATGTGGATAAAAACGAAGCTATTAAAGTTTGGATATATAAGGCATTGTTTGCGAGTCGTTACACATATTTGGCGTATAGTACAAACTATGGAAACGAAATTTATACATTAGTCGGCAGATATTTGGATAAGCAAATTTTGTTATCCGAGTTAAAACGAATGATTGAGGAAGCGTTATTATGTAATCCGTATATTACAAGTTTAACTGATTTCGATATTACGCAAGAGGGTTCAAAAGTAATTTGTAATTTCAGCGTAAATACTTTATATGGCAATGTAGCACAAGCATATACATACGAGGTTTAAAATGGGAACACAAGAAGATATTATACAACGAATAAACGAGAGATTAACGATAGATGCGAACTTGTTAGAGGGCGGATTTAGTCAGGATATTATCGGTTCTATCGCTTATGAGTTAGCAAATATTTATGATACTGAAATGAGTAATATTACGGACAAAGTATTTGTTGACACGGCTACTGGTAGTGATTTGGACAAAGTGGGAGCAGATTATGGGGTAACACGCCGTCAAAGTTCTGCATCTATTGTTTATCTTGAAATAGAGGGCATTGAGGGAGCAGTTGTAAACCAAAATGTTAAAGCGACTTATAATAACCTCGTGTTTACAGTGCAAGAATATAAGGTTATGGGTTCAAGCGGTACTGTATTCGTTAAGGCTCAATGTGATACAACCGGTTCAATAGGTAATGTTGCAGCCAACACGATTACTGAATTTGTCGGCACTCCTGCGGGGTTAACAAGTGTAAATAACCCTCAAGCTGCTTATGACGGTTTTGACGTTGAAACAGATGACGATTACAGGGCAAGAATTAAGCTATATTTAGCAGAAGATGCGGTAAACTGTAACGAGGCTCAATACAAATTATGGGCGTTAGAGGTTACAGGTGTTAAAACGGCAGTTGTAAAAGATGCTAGCACAATGGGCGCAGGTAATGTAGGTGTTTATATTTCATCGACTACGGGAACAGTATCACAAGATTTAATAGATGCAGTTAAGGCATATATTGAAGAAAGACAGTTTATCAATGCAAATTTAATTGTAAGTGCTTTAACAAGTATCAACATTAATACAGTTGCAAGAGTAAGATTAAAAACTGGTGTTACAATAGACAGTGTAATTCAAGAATATTCAGAAACATTGGCTGAATATTTGGAAACTGTAATAGATACAGTATCGTATTTCAGAGCAAGTGACATCTTATTTGCTTGTAGCGGCGTTGATGATGTAATTTCATTTACATTAAATGGCAGTGAAGCAAGTATTGTATTAGAAGATACAGAAATTCCGGTTGTGGGGGGTGTGAACATTGGCACTTAATGATATTGAACATTTACCAAAAGTTGTAACTAATATAAACGGTATAAATGATGTCTTACTTGCGATAGACCCTGAAATTGTGCAATTAAGAACAGATATTTCTAATTTAATAAAAGAATTGTATGTAAAAACGACTGAAAATTTAATTGCACGTTGGGAGAAAGATTTTAGTTTAAAATATGATGCTAGTTTGACACTTGCACAACGCAGACAGAGGATTTTAAACAAGTTAGCAAGAAAAAGACCTTTGACTTGGGCGAATTTAAGAGCGTTAATTAAAAGCAATATTGGAGAAACAACGCAGTTTTATATCAGTAATGATGCTACAAATTATTTTTTTAGGGTATATGTAGCAACAGAAAATGTAACAGGCTTGCAAGAAACTATAAAGCAAGCTAAGCCCGCATATTTGACCTTTGAGATTGTTGTTTCAGAGTTTTTTAGAAAATATTGCGGAACATTTTATTGTAATATGAACCCGATTTAGTGCCCGATATGTTTTTCTGTATAATAATTTTAAAGGAGAAATTATGGCATACGTTAAAAATACTTGGGTTGACCAAGAGGGGCAAGTAAGATACAGAGAAACACAAGACGGTGATTTAAAGATTTTAACTCCTAATTATGAGCAAGTTACAGAAATAGGAACACCTGTTAATGCCGATAATATGAACCATATTGAGCAAGGTATTGCAGACAGTTTTGATTATACAGATGCAGAAGTAGCAAATGCAAAAGATTATAGTTTAAATCTGCTTAAAACAATATACTCAGTAGGTTCAATTTATATAGGAACAACGGCTGAATGTCCATTGTCGGCTTTATTTGGCACTTGGGAAAAAGTATCAGGTGGCAGAGTTTTACAGGGTGCTGATAATAACCACGCAGCAGGCACAACTATTGCTGCGGGCTTGCCTAATATTACGGGTGGTTTTGCATTTTCAGGTTTAGACCCTAACACGTACCAAGGTTCTGCGCACGGTGCATTTAGTAAGTTCAATTGGACTGGTGCAGGTGATGGACATGACAACCCTCGAGATAATGCAGGAATTACTTTCGGATTTGATGCTTCCCGTTCTAGTTCTGTTTATGGTGCAAATTCAACAGTTCAACCACCGGCTTATGTAGTTAATATTTGGAGGAGAACAGCGTAATGACTAAAAAATATTGTAAAATAATAAATGAAGAAACAGGCTTAGTACAAATCGGTGTGGGTTGTCCTGATGAATATTATATCGAAATTGGTATGGTAAAACGTAACGTAAGGCAATCAGATATTAACGGCGAATGGTATTTATACGATAAATGCCCGATGAAGCCTGAGCCGACTGCGGAAGATAGACGAGAAACCTTTTTGCTAGATTTCTTTAAAGTCGGGAATATTGGTTATTATAGACGTCAGCCAAAAGGTTATCAGTCTGCAATAGAAAGCATAAATACTGCTTATAATATGTGCAAAGAAAATAAGGGTTTGCCTGCGGGTGTATTGATTTTTTATGCAGAACCTGATTTTACAAAGCCTGAAGAATGTACAGAAGAATGGCTTGTAGAGCATCAAATTGTATTGCCGGCTATGAGTGAAGCTGATTTTATACAGTTATATAATTTATTTGTTACAACTTGGAATACTCAGGAGCATTAATAATGACTTGTAATAAAAAAGATAATTCTATATATAAAGAAGATGATTATAGAGCATTTGGGGGTAAATTATTTGTAGTAAACGCAACATTCCCTCCTGAAATGTTAGACAGTCATACAATATCTAAAGCTGAAATAAGATGCGGGGAGTTGTTATTTACTTTTGACAATCCTGAATTTCCATTAGAAGTTACACCGACGGCTGAGCAAACTGCTATAATGAAACATATAAATACTTGTTATTTAAAAGTATATGATGAAAACGGATATGGATTAACTTGTGACGGACAGTTACAGTTTGTAGCTAATGATAAGGTGGTATAATGTTTAAGGCTGATTTTGATTTTAATAAAAAGAAAATAAATGCAGAATATGCCTTAGAAAAAAAAGACGTGCAAGCTGATTTTAACCTTAATATTATTCCGTCTATTAGCCATTTAGCGACAAAAGAGGAACTTGCAGAAGTCGCAGATAAACATTTCGTATTTGAACAAGGTATTGCCTCAGACACTTGGGTTATAGAACATAACTTGGGTAAAAAACCGTCTATAACAGTTGTAGATAGTGCCGATACTGTTATCGGAATATATAAAGCAGATTATGACGGAGAAAATAAAGTAACGCTAAGATTTAATGGAGCATTCACAGGTAAAGCATATTTAAACTAAAGGAGAAAATAAAAAATGGCATCAACAGACGTATTAGTTCATATAAATATGAATGGTAATGAAATTCAGAATGTGTTAGCACAAAAGTTGGCAGCTGCACCGACTGCGAATGTTTCAGCAGGTAGATTTTATTTTAACACAACAGATAATACTTTATACGTTTATAATGGTACAACTTGGTTAAACGCATTAGCACAAGGCACAACTTATGCTGACGGAACAGGTATTACAATAAGTGGCAATCAGATTTCAGTTGATTTTACAGAAGTCGCAACGGCTGCTCAAGGTGCAAAGGCTGATACAGCGTTACAATCAGGTGATGATATTTCCAAATTAAACAATGATGCAGGATATATTACAAACTCGGCTTTAAGCGGTTATGTACCGACTTCAAGAAAAATTAATGGTAAAACATTGACTGCTGATATTACATTAAATGCAAGTGATGTAAGTGCTTTAGCTGATAGTACAAAATATGGTGCAACAATTGATATATCACTTAATGAAACAGATTATAAATTAACATTATCACTTAAAGACCAAGACGGAACTGTATTAAATACTAAAACAGTTGATTTCCCTATTGAAAGTGTAGTTGTAGGTGGTAGTTATGATAGTGCTAGCCAAAAGATAGTTTTAACACTTCAAAACGGCACTACAATTGATGTACCTGTAGGCGATTTAATTGCTGGGTTACAATCAGAAATCACAAGCGAAAATCCTCTAGATGCTGATTTAATTGATGATACTACATCTGCACATAAATTTGTTACTAATGCACAAAGAACGCAAATAGGTACAAACGCAACTAATATAAGCAATATTCAAACCGCAATTAGTGGTTATGGCAATATCGTAACTCATAATGTAAACGAGTTTGCGACAGCTGCACAAGGTCAAAAAGCTGATACAGCTTGTCAAAAATTTACGGCTACAAACCCTGCTTTAACACCTTCGGGGGGTGTTTGTACTTGGGCAATTACAAATACCTTGGCTAATGCAGATGTACAAGTAATAATCAGAGAAGTATCAAGCAATCAAGAAGTAGTTGCAGGTGTAACGACAACGGCAAGTACAATTACTGTTAAAATGAATAGTACAAGCAATATTGCAGCAAATACATATAAAGCAGTTATTATAGGTTAATTAAATGGCAGTTTCAAAAATAACATCACCAATAACACAAAACGAACTTATAGATAAAACCAACGAGATTATAGATAATCTCGGTGGTAGTGCGCCTAGTAATATGGTTACGACTGATACACAACAGACTATTAGTGCTATAAAAACTTGGACAGGTCAACAGTTTATAAATGGTGGCGTAGAATTTGGATATAAATATACAAATAGAAGCAGGGGTGCTTTTAATTTTGGCGCAGGAAGTCCAAACCAACCTAATGCAGTTATTTCGCCCAATGGTTATATTGACTTGACGGGCTATGGAAATGCCACAACAAATAATATTCGCCTTGATTATTATACTGCTAATACTTTAACAATCAGACGTCAATTAGAACGCGGAACAATAGATAACGGTACAATTAATATATGGTCAGGTAATACCGAGGCTGCTTCATCCACTAAGTTTAAACTTAATAAAAACGGTGTTTTTGTAAATAACAATAAAGTTCTTGACGCTTCAAGCGTTGACGGTACAACAATCACTTACAACTCAACCACAGGCAAAATAAGTTCTGCGGGGGGTGGTGTTGATATTGATAACACAACAATTACGCAAAACTCTGACGATGAACTACAAACAGTTGCGGTTATTGATAATAATTCAGGTAACGCAATTAAGACTTGGACAGGCACAAAGGCAGAATATGACGCAATTGCGATTAAAGATAGCACTACATTATATTTCTTATTTGATGTAGGCAAAATATATTTTGGTGATACATTGATTTCAAATATTGGCAATAACACTTTGCTTGATTTCAAATGGGCAGACCATCAACTTAATGATATACAATGGCTTCGTGCTGATACGTTTAGCTGGCAATCAGGAAGCGTGTATGTTACGGCTTATAACCATTTAGTAACTGATATTGACGGCATTAC
The DNA here is from genome assembly GCA_964453315.1 of uncultured Muribaculaceae bacterium. Classification (GTDB taxonomy): domain Bacteria; phylum Cyanobacteriota; class Vampirovibrionia; order Gastranaerophilales; family Gastranaerophilaceae; genus Zag111. Next base: position 18,247 of record CAYVSD010000029.1, read on the forward strand.
CTCTGAAACAGAAACTATAGGAAGTTATACGGTAACATTTTATAGAGCTACAGACGGTCATAAAATCTGCCTAGCTGACCAAGAGCAAACTGTATTAAATATCTACAATACATACGGCATAGCTTGGTATTATATCTTAGATACAACTAATACTCAGTTCAAACTACCTCGTACAAAATACGGATTTGAGGGATTAAGAACAAATGTTGGTGATTATATAAATGAAAGTTTGCCGAATATTACAGGAATTTTAGGAAACTTAGCAAGTGACCAAGCAACACAGTCAACAGGTGCTCAGTCATCTGGGGCTTTGTACTGGGCTGAGACTCAAAGCCCTACTAGTGCTGGTGGTACAAGTATTAGGTATGGTTATGACCCAATGCTTGACGCATCTCGTAGTTCTTCCGCCTACCAAGACAACGCACCTGTTCAAGAACGTGCAACACAGATGTATTTGTATTTCTATGTAGGGGATTATACGCAAACAGCCATAGAACAAACCGCGGGATTAAATGCAGAATTATTTAACAACAAAGCTGATTTGAATTTGGCGAACGTCAATGACCAAGCTAAAATCCTTATATCGGGTATGGGTATGCCGAGTGATACGAGAGTTGCGTTAACACTAAATGCGAGCGGTTCATCGTATACAGCTCCTGCAAATGGTTGGGTCTGCGCAAGAGTTTATAGCAGTAATTCAGGGCAACAATTCTTTGTAAGAGGAGAAATACCTGGGGGAGGAGAATATGGTTATAGATTATATTCTTCTGCTAATGGTCAATGGTTGACAGCGATGCTACCTGTAAAAAAAGGTACTACTTTTAATGTTTACTATGGCACACCTACAGCGCAATCTTATCTTTATTTCCAATATGCAGTTGGTTCAGAAAGCGAGGCTTCATAATGTATATAAGTTATCAAAACGGTAGAATAGTAGGTTATACAGAACAACCACAAGATTTAGTTCTTTATAATCTTGATAAAGTTGAAGAAACAGATAAAGAGTATATTTATGATGATGATATGCAAGAATACGTATTAAATGATGAAGAATATAAACGCAGACAAGCACAGAAAGAACGTGAAAGACTTGACAGCCTTTATATGACTCGTTCGGACTTCTTTGATGGCTTTATAATGGCTTTTGGTTTAGGTCAAGCGGAGTTAAGAGCAATAGTTGAAAACATATTAAATTCAATAAATATAACTGACGTTGAGATAAAAGTTGCATTGAATAACTACGACAATGCTCTTAACTTCTACCGTAAACACACGTTATTTACTTTATTGAATAATGTTGAAATACCAATTACGGAAGAAATGACTTTAATCTTTACGTCTGATATTTGGGATAAGTTTTTCGATACAAAGGATTATCACGAATTGCAAAAGGCTATACAGGTTAAACCTGAACCAAGCGAGGTTTTAGATGAGAACTAACCCTGTAGAGCATAAATTCGGTAAACCAATGCCATTTCCTATAAGTTTTGGAATATACCTCGGGCATAAAAAGAAATTTTATGGAGATTATATGTGGGGTGTATTTAAAGGGTATAAAATTGAGATATATGATGCTTATGAGAATAATCAAAAATTACAATATGTCTGTGACAACAAGACGCTGAAATGGATAAAATCAAAGTTAGTATATTTCCACAATGGTATAAAAAAGGTTACAAGGAGTAAAGCAAAATAGAGGAGAAAATAAATGTTTGGATTTTTAGAAAAATGGGCTTTAAAAAGATTATTGAAGCGAGTTGTAGACAAAATGCCACAGGCTAAAGAAAAAGTGTCAGAAGCTTGGGAAGAACATAAGGATGAAATCGTTGAAAAAGTTAAAAAAGCTATTAAAACCGCGGTGGTTAAAGTCATTAATGATGCGTTGGCGAAAAAGGGAAACAAAATTTCTGACCCTTCCAACAACTAGTGGCTTTTGGTTTTGGCTAAATATAAGATTTTAGGCTATGGGGTTCACCTCCTTTCTTTACAGTGATTTGTTTTTACATCTGAACCCCCTCTAGCTGATTGGAGGAGATATGGGAAAGTTTTTAACGGATAAATCAAGAATTGCACAAACAAATATCGAAGGCATTTGGTACACATTAGACAACCAATTGTATAAAGATGATGACGGCAAGATTTACCTTGCGCCACGTAATACATTGACTGATGGCTATACGATACCTGAATTTGTTACTTTCTTAGTCGGTGGCAAGATGAAACACGATATTAGATGTTCGATACAGCACGATTGGGAATGTTACTACCATAAAGCATTACTTGTTAATTTAACAGAATTTCAGCTAAAAAAACACAGATTTTTACACTATGAAAAAGATATGTGGGTATGTGAAAACATCCCGTTTGAGCTATTAACTTTAAAAGACACAACTTTTAGAGAAACAAATGACCGGTTTATGCGTATGCTTAAAAGCTTGACTAATATAAACAAAATCACAGGTTGGCTTATAGGTAGTGCGGTCAATCTAAATGTTGGTTGGTTAAAAGAACCACAGACTTTTTATAAAGATAGATTGTATAGAATTGATTACGGACAAATAAGATGATAACAACAAGACAGTATTTAAGATTTTATAGTAAGGACAAAGACGGCAGAGTAATATTGCGCAAACTATTCCAATTAGCGAAAGATGAAGGCACTATTACAGAAATTGAATACTGGGTATTGATTTATACTTATGCTGATTGTAGAATTATGAGGGATAATACTTGCGCAAAATTAAATATGTCATCAACAAAATTTGCTACAACATTAAATGAAGCTTTAATAAAAATAGATTTTACCATAAATAAACTCGATAAATTACGTAATTTATAGCTGATTTTACGTAATATTTTGTTCTTACATCCTCTTATACTTTGAGTATAGGAGGTTTTTTTTATGCAAAATTATTTACAACAACCGCAACAATACGGCAATTACAGACCTATGTTTTACAAGGCTTTACCGATTGCAAATGAAGCGGAAATGAACAATTACACCGTTGATTTTAACGGTATGCCTACTTATTTTCACAATCAGGCAACAAATGAGATTTTTGTAAGACAGTTTGATTTCAGAACAGGTTTAACAACAACACAAAAGTTTGTTAAATCTGAACCGTCTAGCAAGCCGAATTTGGAGAGTAAAGAAGAAAACAATATAGATTTATACAAAGAAGAATTAGATGCAATTTACGGCAAAATAGACGGCTTACAAGAAGCTATTAAAAAATTAAATAAAAATGATGACATAAAGGGGGTTAAAAATGCAAAATAACCCAATGATGAGAATGTTTATACAAAATACGATTAACAGAAATCCGCAAGCAAGACAATTATATGAGAGTTTAAAAGGAAAGAATGAAGCGGAATTAAAACAGTATGCAATGAATGTAGCACAAAGCAAGGGCGTTGATTTAACTCAATTTATGTCACAGTACGGAATAACAATATAGAAAAGGAGAAAAGAAAAATGGATGATTTTTCAAGCAACGGCGGACTTTGGCTGTTCGCTATTTTAGCCCTTATGTGGGGCGGTGGTTTTGGTGGTTTTGGTAACGCAGGATTTGCAAACGCTATCGGTTATCAGAATTTAGCAACACAAAACGATGTTCAAAGAGGATTTGACAATCAAACAACTGTCGGCAACCAAAGAGAAATCTTATCAGCAGTAACGAACGGAACTGCACAAAGTGTAGCAGCAACTAATCAAGCATTCCACGATAACTTAAATGTTATTCAGGACAAATACGGCGAATTGACAAGAGATATTTATGGTGTTTCAGGTCAAGTTGCACAAGTATTAGCAAATCAGAATGACTGCTGTTGTTCCACTAAAATGTTAATTCAGGAAACAGCAGCACAAAACCGCTATGATGCGTTGAAAAATACTAACGATATAAACGCAGTAACAATCGGGCAAACACAGAAAATTCTTGATGCAATTGCACAAAACAAAATTGATGCTTTACAAGGTAGAGTAAATCAGCTTGAATTGCAAAACGCAGTTTCAGGGGTTGTACGTTATCCAAGTGCTTCAACCTATACCGCAGGGGCAAATCCCTTTTGCGGTTGCGGAATGTATGCGTAGTTAGTATTTGGGCATTAGGGGGTTAAAATCCCCTTTTGCCTTTTTGAAAAGAAAGAGGAAAAACAATGTGCAGATGTTTTAATATAAATCACAAAGTAGAAACCGTAACAAACACAGGAACAGCATTAGATTTACAGTTGACTAATACGGCAAATATAGGTGACAGAGAAATATTTAATTTGGTTGTTTGCAGAGCAATATCACCGGCTGTTACGGGCGACCCTTTGCCATTGACAACGACAATTAACGGAGTTGCAGGCGTGCCGATAAAGAATTCTTTAGGGCAACCGTTATTGAGCAATGTTGTACCTTATGGCAGAACTTATGGAAGATTTGTAATGGGCGGTGCTACAACAACGGCAGCCGACAGTTATGTAATTTTAAGAACACCTTGCTATGCTTAGTAATTTAGATACTTTTGCTAACTTTATACAAATATTGAGTTATCAAGAGTTATTAGAGCAGGCAAATAATGATGATTTGATGGAAGAATTACAACATCAAAACAAAGCATATTTAGAGCAAATTTTAAATATGCAAAAAGAGATACTAACAAGATTAGAAAGGTTAGAAAATGGAAAAAACTGAAATAATAGAAAAAATTGAATATCTTGCTTTAAACTCAAAAAATGAAGATATACAATTAAGGGCTTTAATTTATTTGTCAGGTGAAATTGATATTGCCAAAACAATGGAAAAGCAAAAAAAATCAAGTAAAGAAATGCAAGACATAATGATGCAAGCCTTTAAATGCGGTATGGAGGGTTAAAATGAACGATTTAGAAAAAGCAATAGAAATATATAATAAACGAGTTGCGGAAAATCCGAAATACCCCCAAGAAGTCATAGATGAATGGCGTGAGGATATGCCGGAACAGTTTAGGGATTATATTTTCAAAACTGAATACGGATGCCATATTACAAGCAAAGATTTTTATGATGAAGCCGTAAGTCTTTTAGACTGGGTAAACGGCAAGGGTAAAGGTGCAAAATGGAGTGTTCAGGATATTAAATCAGTATCAGGCATTGATTTTGATACAAAAGACTATTATGAACTTGATTTTGCCTTTATATGCAATATGTTATGGTCTGATTACTGTAATGTATTTACAGAAACAAACTATTATCTAAAAATGGCACAAAATTATTTAGAAGACCCTGACTATGCAGGTGATGCTTCAGAGCGTGCTTATAAAGATGCTAAAAAGCGTATAAAGTATTTT
>CAYVSD010000030.1:0-23521 GCA_964453315.1 uncultured Muribaculaceae bacterium
AAGTTCCTCCGTCTGAAAGACCCTGCGGAGCATTTATTTAATAATATAACTAATAGTTATTTACCATTAATAAATATTATGTATAAATATAATTTTAAATATTCATAACTTTTAAAATTTCGTTTATGTCAGATGATGTTTTATGAACATCTGCGTTTGAATATTTAATAGCATTGTCAGGATCTTTTAGGCCGTTGCCTGTTAAAATACAAACAATTTTTGAGCCTTCCTTAATTTTGTCTTTAACTTTAATCAATCCTGCAACAGATGCCGCTGAAGCCGGTTCTGCAAGGACTCCTTCACAAGATGCAATTAATTTGTAGGCTTCTACAATTTGTTCATCTGTAACATAATTAATCATACCATTGCTTTCGTCGCGCGCAGCTTCAGCATATTTCCAACTGGCAGGGTTTCCGATTCTAATTGCTGTCGCTAATGTCTCAGGATTAAGTATACGCTCGCCTTTAACTATCGCTGCAGCTCCCTCTGCTTCAAATCCCATCATTTTAGGTTTAAATGAAATTTTGCCTAAATCGTAAAATTCTTTGTAACCTTTCCAATAGGCGGTAATATTTCCTGCATTTCCTACCGGTATAAAATGATAATCAGGAGCTTGACCTAATGCTTCACAAATTTCGAATGCACCGGTTTTTTGTCCTTCTATGCGGTATGGATTAACTGAATTTACAAGGGTAATCGGATACTTATTAGAAATTTCACGCACTACTTCAAGAGCTTTATCAAAATTTCCTTGAATTGCTATGATTTCTGCACCGTACATCATAGCTTGAGAAAGCTTGCCAAGAGCTATATATCCGTCAGGGATTAGTACAAATGTTTTCAATCCTGCTTTAGCACCGTAGGCTGCTGCAGAAGCAGAAGTATTACCTGTTGAGGCACATATTATTGCACCGGAGCCGGATTCTTTCGCTTTTGTTACTGCCATTGTCATTCCACGGTCTTTAAAACTTCCGGTTGGATTGCAACCTTCAAATTTTAAATAAATTTCAGCATTTACTCCAATTTTCTTTGCCAGATTATCTGCTTTTATTAATGGAGTGTTACCTTCGTTGAGCGTGACGATAGGAGTTGTGTCACTAACAGGTAAATATTGTTTGTATTTGTTAATTAATCCTTGATAATACATTACTTCCTCTTTTCTTTTTTTATATTTTAACATGAATAAATTAATGTCAATTTTTTATTATATCTTGCTAAATATTATTAAGTGGTATAATGTGCTTATCGGAGAAATTTATGTCAGATTCATACGAAAAATATAAACAGCAAAGGGCTGCACAAAGTATAACAAGAGCAAATATTTCAAAAAGGGCAGAAAATTCATTTTTTACTAATTTAAAAATGTTTATATTGTCTTTTAGTGCACTTTTTTTAGCCGGTATTGTTGCTTTTAATCTTTATCTTTCATCTTTGCCGCCAATTGAGCATTTAGAAGATTTTAAACCTAATATTGTTACTAAATTTTATTCTGAAGACGGCGAAGTAATAAAAACTTTTACAGCTTATACTTATGATAAAGTGGAACTTGCTGATGTTCCTGAGCCTTTGAAACAAGCTATTATTGCGACAGAAGATAAGAATTTTTATCGTCATAACGGTTATGATCTTTTTGGAATTTTACGTTCTTCTATTCAAAACGTTATAGCACGTCATACGGTTCAGGGTGCAAGTACGATTACTCAACAACTTGCAAGAATTTTGTTTTTATCTAACGAAAGAACTTTTACAAGAAAAATTAAAGAGCTTGAAGTTGCAACAAGAATTGAAAAAACGATTTCTAAAGATAAAATTCTTGAAATGTATTTAAATAATGTGTATTTAGGTGCAGGAGCTTATGGCGTTTCGGCAGCTTCTAAAATTTATTTTAATAAAACATTAGATAAACTTACGGTTCCGGAATTGGCGATGATTGCAGGCTTACCTCAGGCACCGTCTGTTTATAATCCGTATAACAATAAAGATTTAGCTAAGAAAAGGCGCAATCAGGTTCTGAAAAGAATGCTTACGATGAAGTATATTTCAGAAAAAGACTATAATAACGGCATAAAATCGGAAATTAAATTGAGTAATTTGCCGCAAATTTATACGACAAACAAAGCTCCATATTTTAGTGATTATGTTTTACATGAAATGGAAAAACTTGGTTTTGAAGAAACTGACGTTATTCATGGAGGTTATAAAGTCATAACGACATTAGATTCAAAGATGCAGGATGCTGCCAATGAATCTATATTAAAAAATATGAAATCTTGGGGATTAAATGGCAAATCTCAGCAAGCGGCGTTGTTTTCTTTTAGTCCTATAGACGGGCGAATTTTAGCATACGCCGGCGGTAAAAATTATTCTGAGAGTCAATACGATAGAGTTACGCAAGCTGTCAGACCTCCGGGATCATCATTTAAGCCGTTTGTATATGCTGCGGCTATGGAAAAAGGGATTTCTCCGAATGATATGATTGAGGACACACCTGTTACTATTGGAAACTGGTCTCCAAGAAATTATGGTAAAAGTTATCGCGGATCAATTCCTGTATATAAGGCATTAATGGTGTCTTCAAATGTTTGTGCAGCAAGACTTATACAAAAAACCGGTATTCATGCTGTAATTCAAATGGCAAAAACATTAGGATTAACAACTCCGTTACAGTATGATTATACGATTTCGCTCGGATCAAACGGGGTAAAATTGTTTGAATTCGTACGTGCTTATGGCGCATTTGCTAATGGTGGTTATGTTGTTGAACCTTATGCAATAGAAAGAATTGAAGATTCAAGAGGTCGAGTTTTGTATCGTGCTAATAAAACAAAATCTTCGCATCAGTTGAGTTTAAAAACAGCAGCAGAAATGACTGCTATGATGAAAACAGTTATTTTGTCGGGTACGGGCCGCGGCGCAAATATCGGTAAACCTGCAGCCGGAAAAACAGGAACAACAGATGATTATAGGGATGCATATTTTGTAGGATATACTCCTGATATTGTTACGGGCGTATGGATTGGTGATGATAATAACAAACAAATGAAAGGTCTTACGGGTGGTACTGTTCCTGCAAGAATATGGAAAGATGTTATGGCTGTTGGAACAAAAGAACTCGGAGCAAAAGATTTTGATTATCCTGAAGTTAAATTAGATCATTATTATATGACCTTCTCAGGAACCGTAAAACCTGAAAATGAACAAGAAAATAATGAAGAAAAACCTCAGCAAGAGGTTGTCAGTGAAGTTGTAGATGAAACACCTGCAGGAACTCCGGTAACTGTTGATCCTCCAAAAGCATTGACTCCTGCGGATGTAGTTAAAAACTTTAATAAACAACATCAAACAAATACTTCGGCTCCTAGTCCACAGAGCGCACCTGCTTCAAATGTTGCGCCTATACCAATGGCTGTTCCGGAAAGTTTGAGGAATTAATGTTAGAAAGAATAAAAAAGGAATAAATTTTGATTAGATTTTTAGGTGTTTGCGTTCAAAATTTAATAGAATGTATAAAATATTTAATAGGCGGGAATTTACGCTTTAAAAGAGTTATATCTCAGGCTGCCGCTATTAGTTATGATTCACTTTCTATTTCTTTAATAATTGCATTTATTTCAGCGGCTGTTATAGCAATTCAAGTTTCAAAAGAATTTTTAATGACAGGTGCGGAAGCATATATCGGAGGAACAATTACGATAGTTATGATTCGAGAGATTGCTCCGGGATTTGTGGCTTTAGCAATCGGTGCTCGGGCTGGTACGGCAATTTCTGCAGAAATTGCAAATATGCAAGTTACTTCGCAAGTTGATGCTATAAAAACTTTGAAAATTAATCCTGTTGGTTATTATTTCACTCCTCGTATTGTTGCTGCGGCAATAACAGTACCAATGGTTGTTTTAGTTGCAGAATTTGTCGGGATTGCCGGCGGTATGTGGGTTTCTCAAGCAACTATTGATTTGCATCCTGCGCGTTATTGGGCTAGTGCGTGGGCATGGATGTCAACAAAAGATATTTATATAAGTTTATTAAAAGCTTGTATTTTTGGTGCGTTAATAGCTTTAGTCTGTGCTTCAAAAGGTTATGAAACCAGAGGCGGAGCAAAGGAAGTAGGAATTTCAACAACTAAAGCGGCAATTCTTTTAACGGTATATATGCTTGTTGCGGATTTTTTAATTAACTTTGTGTTTTATATTGCATAATTTTTGTTATATAATACTCTCACGAGAAAGGATTTAATTTATGCAGCAAGTTATTGTATCGGGTATGAGACCGACGGGAAAGCTACATTTGGGACATTATCTTGGGGTAATTAAGAACTGGGTTGAGCTTCAAGAGAAGTATCAATGTTATTTTTTTGCTGCAGATTGGCATGCTTTAACTACAAAATACGATAATACAGCCGAACTTCGTCAAAATACATTAGATGTTGTGATGGATTGGCTGGCATGTGGAATTGATCCTGAAAAGTCTGTTATATATGTTCAGTCTTTAGTTCCTGAAATTGCTGAATTAAACATATATTTGGGTATGATTACTCCTCAAAATTGGGTAGAGCGCGATCCGACCTTAAAAGATATGGCAAAAATTCTTAAAACAAAAGAAGGGCAAGGTCAGCAGGTTAATTATGGTTTAATGGGATATCCTGTATTGATGAGTGCGGATATCATGATGATGAATGCTGATTTTGTTCCTGTTGGCAGCGATCAGGTTGCTCATATAGAAATTACTCGTGATATCGCGCGCAGATTTAATAATATTTATGGCGAAATTTTCCATGAAGCAAAGCCTTTGTTAAATAATTGTGCTTTAATTTGTGGTTTAGACGGAAATAAAATGGGAAAATCATTCAGAAATGATATTAAAATCTCAGATACGCCGGAAGATACGGCTAAAAAAATTATGACAGCTATAACGGATCGTTCTCGTATAAGAAAAGATGATTTGGGTCATCCTGATGAATGTGAAGTAGCATTTAAATATTGGCAAATATTTGGGGATGAAAATGAGATTTCAACGGTTAGATGTGAATGCGAAAAAGGCTTAAGAGGCTGTGCTCAATGTAAACGCCAATTAGGTGAAAAGATAAATTCTGTTCTTGCACCGATTAGAGAAAAGAGAAAGTATTATGAACAAAACCCGAAAGAAGTTGAAGAAATTATCCGCAGCGGCTCATTAAAAGCAAGACAAAAAGCTCAAGAAGTGCTTTCTCAGGTAAGAAAACTTGTAAAAATGTATTAAAATATAATTGAAAGAGGTAAAATTATGAATACGGTTACAATCGTAGGACGCGTAGGAAATGATGCAAAAGAAAATTTTAGAAGTTTTGATTCCGGAAAAACAAAGACAAATTTTTCTGTTGCAGTAAACAGATGGGATCCAAAAACAAAATCAGAAGTTACTGATTGGTTTAGAATTGATGTTTGGAATAAACAAGCAGAATTTGCAACCGAATATATTAAAAAAGGCAGATTAGTTGTTGTAGACGGTATTATTTCAAACAACAAATGGGTTGATAAAGCAACAAATGAAGAAAAAGAATCATTCTTTATTATGGCAAATAATATAAGACTTTTAGGTTCTAAAAAGGATTCTGAGACAGAAGCTGTATTATGATAATAAATTCCAGTATAGTAGGGATAATAGCAGATGATTTAACCGGAGCAAATGACACTGCTTTGCAGTTCAAGCTTAATGGTACGGATACTAATATTCTTTTAAAAAATGAAATAACAAAGTCATTTTTAGATGAATTGGGTGCTCAGGCATGGGCAATTGCGACTGAAACTCGTAATTTAGAAGCTAAAGAAGCTTATGAAAAAGTTAAAGAGTCTGTTGAATTATTTGTAAAGGAGATAAATCCTGATTATTTTTATAAAAAAATAGATTCAACCGTGCGTGGAAATATTGCAGTTGAAATTCTTTCTATTCTTCAAGTTTTGGAATGGGATGCTGCAATTGTAATGCCTGCTTTCCCTCAAGAAGGTCGTATAACCGTAGGCGGTTATCAATTATTAAAAGGTGTACCAATTGAAAGAACAGAAATGGCAAGAGATCCGCATTCTCCGATTATGGAATCACATCTTCCGACATTATTGCAGTCTCAATTAGGAGAAAATTTAAAAGATATCGTAGGTTTAATTGATTTAAAAATTGTTTTAGACGGCGCCGGACCGATTTTGGTTAAAATAAAAGAGCTTATTTCCGCCGGTAAAAAAATAATAATAGCTGACAGTGCATCTATTACGGATATTGAACAGATTGTTCTCGCTATGAATAAATCCGGTTTTAAAATTTTGCCTGTTGGTAACGCCGCGGCGGCAAAGGTTTTGAGTAATGAGTGGTTCCCGCCGCAAGAGAGAGATAAAGAAGTTTTGCCGTTAAAACTCCCAAAATTGCCAAAATTTATTGTTTCAGGCAGCGCGACTCAAATTACTGCAAATCAAATCGATAAGTTTGAGCAAAGTGATGAATATGATGATAATTCTTTGATTATAGAACTTAATATGAATACTGTTTTAGCAGGTGTTCAAACTGAACTTGTAGATAGAATAGTGTCAAATCTTGGTGAAAATAATATTGTGCTTGTTCATACATCAAAATTATTAAAGAATTTTGATGGTTTTAATGATGATGCCATAGAAGCAAATCTTACTAAATCAGGTTTGGCGAGTGCAATTACAAATTTTTTAGCCGATTTGTGTGCGCAAGTATTAGAAAAGAAAAGGGCAATATTAATTACTTTGGGAGGAGAAACGTCTTATAAATGCTGTAATGCTATAGAGGCAAATCAGCTAAAATTAGTTGATGAGGTCTTACCTGCTATTGCATTAAGCAGAAAATTTAATTCAGATCAATGGATTGTTACAAAATCAGGAAATTTGGGCGGTATAAATACTCTCATTGAAATTTTAAAATATTTTGATAAACACGAAGAATAATTTATGAATAAAATTGCGATAACAACAGGCGATCCTAACGGTATAGGGGCTGAAATTACTATAAAAGCGCTTCGGGAATTGAATTTACCGAAAGATAAAATTATTTTGATAACAAATTCTGAAATTTTAAGTTATTATGGTGGAGAAGATATTTTAAAAAAATATGAGATAATTGAAATACCGTATTTGATATCAGATATTAAAGCAGGAAAAGTTACAAAAGAAGCGGGGGAATTTTCTTTTCAGTCTTTAAAAAAAGTGTGTGAAATAAAACCTAAAGCAATTGTAACGGCGCCTGTTGCTAAAAATTCATTATATCTTGCGGGACATAAATTTAACGGTCAAACAGAAATTTTAGAAAAATATCTTGCACACGATGGTCAAAAAGCAGAAATGTTATTTGTTGCAAATGGTTTTCGTGTATTACTTTTGACAAGGCATTGTGCGCTTAAAGAAATAGATTTAACGAAAGAAATTGTTATTTCCAAAATAGAAAATTTAAAAAAAGTTTTTGAGAAAAATTTTGGAATTATGAACTCGAAGTTTGCATTGTGCGGCTTTAATCCTCACGCAGGCGAAGATGGAATTTTGGGCAATGAAGAAAATAATATTTTAATTCCGGCTGTTGATGAGTTGAGAAAAGAAGATATTGATGTTTCTTATCCAAAGCCTGCGGATACATTATTTGTTGAAGCTGCAAAAAATTATCTTAACGGGGTTAAAGATGAGTTTGATTGTTATATAGCAAATTATCATGACCAAGGGCTTATTCCTATAAAAACTATCGCAGGTGATAATACGGTTAATATGACAATAGGTTTAGATATAATCAGAACCTCTCCGGGGCATGGAACAGCTTTTGATATTGCGGGGAAAAATATTGCACGGGCTCGAGGAATGATTAGTGCTATAAAAGCTGTTTTATAAAATTTGTATTTTTGTAAAATTTTTTTTTTATATGTAAAATAAAATTTTTAGCGGTTTTATAATTTGTGAAAGAAGGTTAATTAATGAGTTCAAGTTCAAATACAAATTATATTATACCAACTGCTATTATTGGTGCAGGTTCCGGTGCGATTTATGGTTTCAGACATCCGAGTGAGGAAGCTTGTCAGAAAATTTCTTTTTTGCACCCGACTGTAACAGAAGCAATGAATGAATATAAAAATTCTTTTGATATGGATAAAGCTGCAAAAGCATTAAAAAATAAAAAATTGACAAAAGATGAGTTTAAAATTGTTGAAGAAATTGTTAATAATTTATCAAATATTATTGAAAAAGAGGAAAATTTGAATAAAGTTGCAAATACTCCTTTTAATGAAAGGGTACAGTCATTCAGGTCTGCTTTAAAAGATGCTAATAAATCGCATTTTGATATTTATAAATCGTTTATTAAATTTTCTAAAAATCTTCAAAATAAATTAATTGATCTTGGGATATTTGATTTGGAGAGATTTTCAAACAATAAAAAATCCGTAGCTAAAAAAGCTTTAAAAATGTATAAAATAATTGCTAAATCGGCATTGAAACCTATTATAATTTGTGCAGGTATAGGAAGTGCTTGCGGATTGTTTTTAAATAAGATTGCTCATAAAGCTTAAAAGCGATTAGTGTATAGTGCAAATTTTAGAATATTCGCAGAATTTACAATTTTGGGGATTGCATTTATATGTTTTGCTGTTATAAATATTGTTGCAAATTTCAAGTATTTTTTCTTCATAAATAGAACGTTTTTGTGGAGTAAATTCTATTATGTTTTCTTTACCGTTTTTCAAATCAATATATACAAAATAAAGGGATTTGTAATCCTTTAAATATCTGTCCAAACACAACAGATAAATTATTGTTTGCGGATCATATTCAGGATTTTGCGGAATGGCTCCTGTTTTATAATCAAGAATATAATAATTTTCTTTATCGTGTACAATTGCATCCAATCTTCCGCCGACCCAAAATTCCCCTATTTTGCAACTTAGAGTGAATTCGGATTTTAAATATTCTTTTTGATAGTAGGAATTATTTTTCAAGCTTTGCCAAATTTGTGATTCTTCTTGGGATAATGTAGTTTCTAATTTATCAATATTTATCCCTTGCAAATTGTAGTTTGCAAGGGCGTGTATTTTTTTACCTTTTTCAAAAGGTTTTGACGAACGCGGTGGATTTATCCCTTCAATATATTGAAAATAAAACTTTTTCGGACATGCTTGAAATGTCTTTAGCATGTTTGGAGAAAAATTATTCAACATAAACACCTCCTAAAAGTTCATCAAAAATTATATTTGGTTCACTATCTTGCATTCTGCCAAAACTTTTAACTTTTGTACTTGTTGAGATACAAAGTTTATTCTTTGCTCTTGTAATTGCAACATAGAGTAGTCGGAAATTTTCTTCAAGAATTTCTTGTTTTAATTCAAATTCATTTTTCTTTTTGTATTGCGGATTTAAATTTTTTACGAGTTCAAGAAAATCGGTTGATTTTAGGTTAACGGAATTAATGTCAAGAGCTAAGTTTTTCTGCGAAAGTTGAGGTATAAATACAAGATTAAATTCATCTCCTTTGGATTTATGCATTGTCATTATTTGTATTTTGCCCTGCAAACTTTTTTTATCATTTTCATCCTCTTCTGTGAAGAATTTGAATCCGCTTAGGCTGGCGCGTTTGGAAAGTTCTCCAAGACGTGATATAGCGTATTCTAAAGAATTATTTTTTATGCATATACGTTTAATTAAAGTTGAGATTAAGTAAATATTTGATTTTTCTATTTCAGAACGGAATAAATTTAGAGTTTGAGCTATTTTTATTGCTAATTCATTTGGAGACAGGCTGCATATACATATCCAATAATTTGCATCCCAATAGAATTTTTCCAAATTTAAATTATTTAAATCATCTGCGTTTTTACAAATAAATGGAGTTTCGGTTATTCTTATTTCTTCTCCCAAACCTCGTTTATACATTCCCAAATTTGCGAGAATTTCGTAGCATTCTGATAGAATTTTATTGTCAAACGGATTTAATATGACTTTCATAACTGAAAAAATTGCTTTAAAAATATCTTTTTGTTCAAGGCATTCATTTCTTGTAATCACGCTAAATCCGCTGTTTTCAATAACATTTTGCCAAGCGGCAACTTGAAAGTTATAACGTAATAATATTCCTATTGTGTAATCAGGATGTTTTGCCAAAATATCTTTTATGGTTTTTAAAACGTAATTTTTTTCATCAGCGTCAGTTTCAAAGATTTTTGCTTCAAGCGCATTATTTTCTTTTGGATTTTTGCCTTCGACAGGCTGCATGTACATTTCATAGAAAGAATTTTTACTTTCGTTTTTAGATAAGCCGAATTTTACGAGGCTGTTTGCGCTTTCCCAAACGTCTTTTGTACATCTTTGGGAACAATTCATACTGACATTGTTATTTTCTGTTATGAATTTTCTGAAGCCTTCAACGTCAGCATTTGAAAACGTTGTAGTAATAGATTCATTTACATCGCCACAACGAATAATGTTTTTGTGTTTTCCTGATAAAAGTAAAATTAATTCTTGTTGAATTGCAGAAGAATCTTGCGCTTCATCTTCAATTAAATATTCGCAAATATCTTGATAATGAGCAAGGATATCCGGATTTTCTTTTAAGATTTTGACTGAACCTATTAACATATCGTCATAATCAATAAGGTTTGTTTCTTTGAGGTTGGTTAAATATAGGTTATAAAAATCTTTAAATTGTTTGAGTTTTGCATCTGTAATATTTTCAGGAAATTTCCCACCGCTCATTTTATACACGGAGACGGCTCTATCGAATTCTTCTGCTGTTTTGGGTTTTAATTTTAATTTTTTTGAAATTTCTTGTAAAATTCTTCCGCGTTGAGAATCATCACAAATTTCAAAATCTCCGGATAGGCCTATTTTTTCAAAATTTCCGTTTTCTTTTAAAATTCTGAGCGCAAGGCCGTGAATTGTACTTATATTTGGTAATTTTGAAGAATTTTTGCGTATGTTTTTGATTCTTTCTCTGAAATTTCGCGCGGCAGATTCCATATAAGTTAAAACAAAAATATGCTCGGGGTTAATTCCGCGTTCTAAAAGATTTATTATAAGAGCAAGAAGTATTGTTGTCTTTCCTGCGCCGGGAACGGCAGAAATTCCCATATATCCGCTTTTATAATCTAATACGGGTTTTTGATCAGGACGAGGAATGATTTTAAATTCTTTTTTATTATCGTCTTTGATTTCATCTTGGGTATTTGTAATCAAAAAATCTTCTAATGCGCCGTAATTTTCCACTCCGTTTGAGTCAAACAGACTGGAATAACAATAAATATGTTCACTTGCACATAGTGTTAATTTCCGTAAAACACGAGCATTTTTATCTTTTGATAATTCGATATTATCTTCCAGAGTATAATTTTCTTTATCCCAGTCTTTTTGAAAAACCCAGGCATTGTATAATGGGCCTGTGTCGGATTTTATCCATTCAGAACTCGAAACATCAAGCCATATTTGATATTTTGTTTTAATTTGATTGTCAATTATTTTTTGCGGGGTAGAAATTATCAAATCATTATCTTTAATTTCTAAAACGGAATAAGGATTTTCTGAAATAATTGAATTTTCAATCTGTAAGATAATATCAGATTTGTGTGTGTTAAAATCTTTTCCGAAAACATCTTCAAAGTCTGTTATTTGTTTTACGAAAAAGCTGAATTTGTTAATTTCGTCTTTGTTGTAATTATTAAAATAAAAGAGTTCTTCGTATATTTCTAAAATTTGTTCTGATATTTTTTTATCTGAAATTGAAAGTTTTTTCGTTAATTCTAAAAATTTTTTATATTTTATTGTATATTCTTCATCTTTAAAATTGTAATCAATTAATTCTTTTGTTTTTTCAAAATTTTCAAGGATTTCTTGGCAGTATTTAACGGGAATTTGTAAAAATTCAAATAGTATTGCGCGAATATCAAGCTCTGATAAAGTACTTTTTAAATCAGTATTCAATTTCAATACGGTAATAGCGGCTTTAACGAGTTTGTTTTGTATTAATTTTTCGCTGCCGGAAATAAATAATAAATTTATATCGCGTTTAAAATTTTCTTTTAGAGTGAATTTCAACATATCATCTATTACCGGCGATATTATTGAAATTTCGCGGGGTAAAACTCCGTTAGCAATCAATTTTTTAATTATTTTTATGCTTGTTTGTGTGATTTCGCTTCGTTTTGAAAATGATAAATATGAAAAATTCTTTAGTATATTTGTTTCATTTTTATAAATATTTTTGTATAAATTTTGTGCATCTTCGGATAATTTAGAATTATCTTTTAGTGTTTCGGAGTCAGAATTAAAAATTTGTTTTAATTTTGAGTAATTATTTTTATCTGCGCTTAAATATCCGCAACGGCTTGAGCCAAGAGGATCTATTGAAATATAAATATCCTTTAATTGTGCGGACAAATATTCAATAAAATCAATGCAAATTGGTGTTAATTCATCCGCATCATCAACAAATAAATATTTTATATCTTTAAAATATGGGGTATTTTTGTAAATGAAATTAAATAAAAGACACTGCCTGATGTAATCAAAAGCACGCAGTTTTAATGTTTGTTGTAATAATTTTTTTATAGCACTTGATGCTTCCGGTGCAAAACTTTCTTTTAATATTTTTGCTCTTTTTTCAACTTCATCAGATGTAAGATTATTCTGTACAATTAAAGAATACCTGCGAAAAATTTGATGTAGTAGTGACATTTTGGAATTGTAACCTTTAAATGGCACTTCTTTTAAAATATTTTTTAATAAAAATTGAGAAACTTCTAACCCTGACATATTAGGTAAAATAGAGGGATTTTCAAACTGATTTCGATCTTCAAGAAAAGCCCAGTTGTCAGAAATTGTATTATATACGAGTGAAAAAAATGAATGAATATTTAATTTTTCAATGCAGTTAATATTTAGTAATTTGTATACTTTTTCTGAAAAATTATTTTTAAGAGTAGAATTTTGCACCAAAACAAGAATTTCTGACGGACTTACGCCTGAATTTACTAGCTGTGCGTATTTGTTTATAAGTATTTCGGTTTTGTTTGATGCTAAACTTCCCTCTATGAACAAAATTAATACTCCTTGTAAAATATTTTATCATAAAATTTGAAATTCGATAAAAATACTCTTGTTGTAAAGTTAATTTTAGGTAGACATAATTAAGAAATAATTAAAAAATCCTAAAAATCCTTTGATTTGTATTATCATTATATTAGGAGATTTTTATGAAGTATAGAGATTACTACGAAATATTGGGTGTAAAACGAGGCGCCAGCGAAGCAGAGATTAAATCTGCATACAGAAAGCTTGCACGTAAATATCACCCTGATGTTAATAAAACAAAAGAAGCTGAAGAGAAATTCAAAGAAATAAATGAAGCTTATGAAGTTCTAGGAGATTCTAAAAAACGTCAAAGGTATGACAGCTTGGGGGCAAATTGGCAAGGAGGTGCTGATTATACACCGCCTCCTGGGTTTGAAAATTTTGGTTTTCACGGCGGTCAAGGATATCAGCAATTTAGCTTTGGCGGCGGCGATATGGGAGGATTTTCAGATTTCTTTAGCTCGCTTTTTGGCGATATGATGGGTGGATCTACTCGTAGCCGCGGCGGTGCAGGATTTTCCGGTTTTGATTTTGGCGATATGGGAGGGGCGCAGCGCAGAACTTCTCAAAAACCTCCTCAAAAACAAGATTTGGATATTACAAAAAATCTTACGGTGACGGCAAAAGATCTTTTTTCTAATGAACCGATTACTGTTAAATTTAACGATATGATTAAATGCCCGCATTGTTCAACTTCCGGGGGATTTTGTCCGCATTGTGGCGGAACCGGTTATGTCAGTGAGCAAAAATCAATTAAAGTAAAATTGCCTAAAGAAGTAAAAGAAGGGCAAAAGATAAGGCTTAAAGGCGAGGGCAAAATTGATGCTTACGGTCAAAAGGGTGATTTGTATTTAATTATAATGCCAAAAGATAATGAATACGAAATTTGCGGTTCCGATTTAACAAAAGATGTCGAAATTACTCCTCCGGAAGCTGTTTTGGGCTGTAAAAAAGAGATTAAAACACTTCACGGAAATATCGGAATAAAAATCCCTGCGATGACTTCGACAGGTAAAACTTTACGTTTAAAAGATTTGGGATTGCCAAAGAAAAATAGTGGTTATGGAAATTTGAACGTAAGAATAAAAATCGTATTACCTGAGAAGCTTACAAAAGAACAAATTGAATTGTATAAAAAATTAGTTTAATTTAAACTTAATATTTAAAACGCAAGGGACATGCCCTTGCGTTTTTCTTACGGGGTTGTAAATTATAAATCTTATATCGATTGGCGGGAGGTTTCCCGCCATAAAATTAAAATACGAAAAATAAAAGAGTGAACATGCAACACACTGACGCTGCGCTGAATACAAACCATGTGTGCATTACAGGGTGTTGGTAAGACCATATTTCTTTAATAGTTGTTGTTGCATTTGAAATAGTTTTCATATTTTTTGTTCTCTCCGTTAACTCTTTTCAAATACTATTTTCTACTTTTACGAAAAAATAACATCACCTGTTTGGTTGATTATTTGTTATCTTTGGTTTATTATCCAATTATTATGAATAAACCTGAACTTTTACTACCTGCGGGTAATATACAAAAACTGGAATATGCAATAAAATATGGTGCAGATGCTGTATATTTGGGAGTAGTTGATTTTAGTCTCAGAGCCATGACTAAAGGTGAAATAATTACTTTCGACAATTTGAAAGAAGCTATTGCATTGGCACATAATTTGGGTGCAAAAGCGTACTTAACACTCAATATTTTTGCATTTAACAAAGATATAAGACATCTTGAAGAATGTATAGATATTATAAAAGATTCTAATCCTGATGCAATTTTAGTCAGCGATTTTGGGATCATGCAGCTTTTAAAAAAATACATGCCTGATACTCCGTTACATATTAGCACTCAAACTAATACATTAAATTATGAATGTGTAAAATTTTGGCAAGACATGGGTGCAAAACGAGTTGTTCTTGCTCGTGAATTATCTATTGCAGAAATGGCTGAAATTAAACAAAAAGTTCCTGATATGGAATTGGAGTGTTTTGTTCATGGTGCTCAATGTGTGTCATATTCAGGCAGATGTCTTTTGAGTGATTATTTTACAGGCGGAGAAAGAATTTCTAATCAAGGTAATTGTTGTCAGCCATGCCGCTGGAGTTATAAATTGGTTGAAGAAAGCCGTCCGGGTGAATATTACGAGGTTAAGCAAGACATGCACGGAACTCATATTCTGAGTCCTAAAGACTTATGTCTTGTTCGTCATTTGAAAGATTTGATGGAAGCCGGTATTGATTCATTTAAAGTTGAAGGACGCACAAAGAGTCTTTACTACGTTTCAGCTGTTGCAAAAACATACAGAAAAGCGATAGATTCTCTTATGGAAAATCCTGAAGCGAGCATGACAAAATATTTTGAAGAACTTAAAAAAGTTGGTAACAGAGGTTATACAACAGGCTTTGCTTTGGGCGACAATCCGCCTGAGGGATATAGTTATAATCTGTCAAAAGGTTTAGCCGGAGCGGATTTCTTGTTTGAAGTGCTTGATAAAAATAAAATTAACGGAGATGATCTTTTTTTGGTTAAAATAAAGAATAAAATATATCCCGATGATGAAATAGAAATTATTACTCCTTTAGAAAAATTTAAAACTAAAATTGTCGGAGTATATGATTTAAAAGGTTTTGAAATGGTTGTCGGAAATACAAATGCCGAATTGTATGTAAAACTCGGAACTGACCCTAAAGACTATAAATATGCAATAGCAAGAACTACAGGTTCAAAAAAATAAAATGTGTATAAAACCTGACTACAATGTAAAAAGTATTTATAATATTGATTTAAACGAATTGGAAAATTTAGGAATTAAAGCCTTATTATTTGATTTGGACAGCACTTTGATGGCTTCAAAATCAGGTGTTTATACCGAAAAAACTTTAAATTTTTTAGATAGCGCGCGCAAAAAGTTTTTTATTGCGGTTGTTTCTAATAATAAAAATGAAAAATATATAGACAAAGTAAAATCAATATCTGATTTTCCTTTATTATTTAATGCCTGCAAGCCAAGTACAAATGTCATAAATCAATTTTTACAAGGATATTCATTAACCCCAAAAGATTGTGCGCTAATAGGGGACAGGCCTTTAACAGATATTTTATGTGGAAAAAAACTCGGCTGTAAAACGATTTTGGTGGATTCAATTATTGCTGATACTGAATCTAAAATAGTAAGATTTGTAAGATGGCTTGAAAGATTAACCATATCAAAATAAAAAATATAATCATATTTAAATATCCATCTAAAGATTGAAATTTTTTTTCTTTTAATTTTATGTAACAAAATATAAACTAGGCAAAACTCGCTAATAATAGGGTTTTCAGTCAAATATCATATAAATAATGTATTTATATTTCATTCTTTGCCCTCAAAAACAGAATATGTTATGCTTGTTATAAGAATAGTCATATAAAGACTTATTGGGTGGGAATACAAAGTGAAAATAAACTATAACGAGAAAGAGAGCTCAATGTTTATAAGACGAAAAGGTCAAATATTTGCATTTGTTGCAGCGGTATTATTGACGGGAATCATAGTTTGCGGATGCGGCCAAAAAGCCGAAAATGAAGCACCTGTTTCAGAATCTGCAGCTCAAAATCAACCGGCAGAGTTATCCGGAAATGAGAAATCGGGAGCCACA
Organism: uncultured Muribaculaceae bacterium; assembly: GCA_964453315.1. GTDB lineage: Bacteria > Cyanobacteriota > Vampirovibrionia > Gastranaerophilales > Gastranaerophilaceae > Zag111. The sequence goes on from CAYVSD010000030.1 coordinate 16,734, forward strand.
ACTGAGGTTGGTGTTGATATTCCGGTATCAAGTAGTGATATGGTTTCCTATGATGTTACAAGTATTGGTCGTTCTGATCCTTTCATGCCGCATGACGAAATAGGTGCATATAACGAGGCAAGAAATTCAGCGATTGCCGAAGCAAATGCTTACAATGCCAGAATAGCTCAAATCAAGGGGCTTGAAGGCACAATTATTAGAGAAAAAGACGATATAAGTCCTTATAGCTTTAACTTGCCTGTACCACCTACTGCTTTAGGTCCTGAAACGACAGCAGCGGCAACTATTACAAAAACAAAAGTTGTCGGAATAATGTATAACAGTACAAGTCCTTCTGCAATTATAAATATTGGTGATAAAGATTATCTTGTGAGAACAGGGGACAAAATTTTAGATAATAAATATAAAGTTGTAAAAATTAATCCGAATTGGATTACGGTTAGTTTAGGTTCAAATATATATTCAGCCGCTATTGGGGAGTTATTCTCAAAAGACGGTGTAAGTAAATATGAAAATGATATGTACAATCTAAAGAATAGATTTGGTGGTAGAAAAGGTTAATTAAAAGTAATAATAAGCAGGAGCAGATATGAAAGATAAATTAGGAAAAAGAATTGTTGCAGGTGTAATGTTATCAGCTTTCGCTATAACGAATTTGATGACGGCTTCAATCGCATTGGACGGAAATTATGGGTATGATTATTCAAATGCACCGTCATTGAGAACAGGAGATTCAAAATTAGGTGCAATTTCTGAAACAAGAATTTCAAACGCAAATACAATTGTAAACTTAAGTCTTAGGGAGGCAGATATTCAACAAGTATTGAGAATGTTTGCGGATCAAGCAGGAATGAATATTATATTTGCTCCGTCAGTAAGCGGTGAAGTTACTATGGATTTAGTTAATATTCCGCTTCAAAAAGCGTTAGATTTAGTTGTTCAAACTAACAACCTCTATTATGATATTCAAGCTAATACGCTGGTTGTATCATCAAAGGATGACGCGGTTTCTGTTGCTGCAAAAAGCATGTCATTAATTCCGGTAAAATATGTAAATGCTTCTTCTTTAGCATCATTCTTGAATTCAAGCATATTTAATAAAGATAGCGCTTTGAATCCGGGATTATCTACTAAGCCGGTTGTAACTGTTAACCCTGCATCTAACGAATTAATTGTTATGGGTACAGAAAACGATGCGATAATGGCAAGGAAAATTGTAGAACAGTTTGATAAAAAACCGACAATTACTACATTTAAAGTAAACCATACAACTCCGGCTGAAATGGCGGATCTTATTTGTAATACATTATTACCGTCAACTATTTCTGGCGGAGGTTCTACATCAGGAGGCGGTAGTTCAACAGGTGGAGCTGCTTCTATTAAAGGAGTTCCTACAGGTTTTGCTTCTGATAGTGATTCTTCATCTTCTTCAAGTTCCGGCAGCAGCTCAAGTGGAGGTTCTGGTTCCAGCGGAATAGCTGTAGGCGGTGGTACAATGGTTTGCAGTATTGATGCGGGTTCAGCAGGCGCAGAAGGTCTTAGCGGTTTAGATTTGAAGACTTTGTCTGTTTCATATTTTCCAACTCAAGGTACTATTCAAATTATAGGAGGTTCTCCTTCTCAAATAGAATTAATAAGAGATTATGTTGCAATGACGGATAAAAAATCTCCTCAAGCATACTTAGAGGTTCAGATTATATCTTTATCTGAAGCAGGCAGTAAGCAGTTTTCCAACACTTGGCAATTTATGAGCCATAATTTCTCATTTAATGCAGGTGGCGGAACAGGCTTTAAAACTGCGGAAGGTTATCCGATATTCTTTGCAGGTAAAGGATTTACTTCTGATGATTCAAGCAGCGGTCAGACTGTTTCAACCGAATATAAAAAATGGAGTACTTCTCCTCAGTTAATTTATATGGTTAATTATTTGGTTGAAAACTCTAAGGGTCGTGTACTTGCTAATCCGAGAATATTGTTAACAAGCGGTCAAGAATCAACTATAGAATTGACATCTGATTATGTAACTAAAGTTACAACTCAATATTTGGATTCAACATCAGGCTCAGGATCTTCTCAAGTGCAAAGAAATTATGATATTTCCGATGATAACGGTATCGAAATCAGCATAACTCCGTTTATCAGTCCTGACGGATATGTAACACTTGATATCAATCCGGAATACTCTGATATTAAAGAACAACTTTATACAAAAGGTACAACAGGTGAAGATGAGCTTAATGCTACATTACTTTTCCATAGAAATCTTGACTTGAAAGGTGTTCGTATTAAAGACGGAGAAACTCTTGTTATTGGCGGTATGATTAAAGAAAATGAATCAAAAACCGTTTCTAAAATTCCATTCCTCGGCGATATTCCTGTTTTAGGTATGTTCTTTAGAAGTACAGCTACAAGAAAAGAAAAAGAAGAAATGGTTATTATGTTAACTCCTCAAATAGTTGTTGATACTGAAGATGCTGTTGGGGAAGCTAATATAACATTATAAAAATACAGCGATAAAATTGAAATTTAATCAATAAAATAATGAATGCACTAATTTTAAGATTAAAAAACAGTATAAATAAAAGTTTACTGGAAAATATTGATAATAAACTATTGGGACAATATCAATTTATTCCAATCAGCATTAAAGATGATTTCCTTTTTATTGCCGTATCTAAAAATTCAGATAAAGATAAAATAAGTGCTTTAATGAAAAAGTTTTTTCCTCAAGCTATCAAGTTCATGCTTGTTGGGGAAGATGATTTAAAAGAGCTTTTATCGGATTATTTGTCTGCTGATTCGTTAGAAAAAACTATACCTAGTGATGATTCGCAGCAGGCGGCGGAAATTTCTAAAAAAATTAATACAAGTACAAAAGGCCGATTAGGCGAAATTCTTTTAAAAAACGGAATTATTACCGAAGTTCAGTTAATGAACGCGTTAGCTGAATCCAAACGTAAAAAAATTCCCGTTGGTTCAATGCTTTTTGAAATGGGTTTTATTACCCTTGATCAATTAAAAGAGGTTTTGCACAATCAAACAGGTTATGACGTTGTAACAGAAAATCAACTTGTAAATCAAAAAAAATTCGTTAATATTTTGCCGGAAGATTTTATCAAATCGAATTCAGTAATACCGATTTCTTCTGACGGTAAAACTCTTGTTATTGGTGTTGTAAAACCTATTCCGAATGATATTTTAAAACAAATCATTTATTTAACAGGTTTAAATCCAAAACAATTGTTGATGACTCATTATGAGTTCAAAAATTCAATTGACACATTCTTTTCTGAACGTGATAAAGCTACAAAAGAAATTATTGAAAATATTGAGCAGGAAGAAGCTGTTGAATTTGATGAAGTAAAATCGTTAAGTGATCAACTTAATGAAGAATTACAGGATTCAACAGGTCTTGTTGCAAAGTTTGTAAATCAAATTATTACAAATGCTATTGATAATAAGGTTTCCGATATTCACATAGAACCGAGATTGTCGGGTTATATCGTAAGATATAGGCGTGACGGTATGCTTCAAAAAGTGTTGGATGTTCCGTCTAAAGTTGAGACATCTGTTATTGCGCGTTTTAAAGTTATGTCAAGAATGAATATTGCGGAACAAAGACGTCCTCAAGACGGTACATTCTCAATATCATATAACAATTGTTCTTATGATTTTCGTATTAACACTTTGCCTGTTTCCGGAAAAGAGAAGGTTTGTATTCGTATTTTGGCACCTGCTGTTAGCCTTGCATCGAGTGATAGGAATATTGATCTTGTCGGTGCAAGCCCTGAAGATATCGTAAAAGTTAAGAAGATGGTATCTTGTCCAAACGGAATTATTTTAACATCAGGTCCTACTGGTTCAGGTAAAACTACAACATTATACTCTGTTTTAAAGAGTTTAAATGATGAATCTGTTAATATTACGACAATTGAAGACCCAATAGAAATTAAACTTGAAGGTATTAATCAATCACAGGTTAACGCGAAGGCCGGTATAACATTTGCATCTTGTATGAGAGCTATATTGCGTCAAGACCCTGATATTATACTTGTTGGTGAAATTCGTGACTATGAAACGTTAGAAACTGCTATTGCTGCGGCATTAACAGGTCACCTTGTATTAAGTACGGTTCACACAAATTCTGCAGCAGCTACGGTTACTCGTTTAATTGAAATGGGTGCAAAGGATTATCTTGTTTCTTCAACATTATCAGGTGTTATCGCTCAGCGTTTGGTTAGAAAATTGTGTGATCATTGCAAGTCTGAATATCATTGTACGCGGGAAGAAGCAATGCAGATTACGACAAATGAAGATGAGATTAAAAAATTAATGGATACACCGATATACAAACCTGTAGGATGTGCGAAGTGCGGTTTCCAAGGTTATAAAGGCCGTATGGGTGTGTATGAAATTATGCCGATTACAAGAGAAATTAAAAAACTTATTGCTCAAGGTGCGCACGATCTTGAAATTGAAGAAAGTGCTATTGAAAATGGAATGTTGACTTTAAGTAAGGCATGCTATAACCATGTTATAGAAGGCAGAACTTCTATCAGTGAATTTGTCAGAGTTTTAGGTATAGCGGGAGAATAGGGATAAAATATGACAGTATACAATTATACAGCATATAAAGAAGGTACGAATGAAATTGTAAAGGGTAAAGTTGAAGCTGATGACTTGCGTGGAGCAAGGGCTGAAGTAAAAAGCTTGGGTTTTGTTCCTACAAATATATCTGAGGAGCAGGCTGTTGCGGCACCAACGAAAAAGTCTGACAGCAAACTTCCCAGTAAAATGCCTAATTTGGGCCTTGCGGATCAAATTGATTTAACTTCAACGCTTCAAATTCTTTCCGCAGCTGGTATTCCTATTATTGAATCTTTATTGTTTATAGAAAATGATGCTGCAAAATTAAGAATAAGACAATGTGCAACAGAATTGAGACGTCAAATTATGAACGGCGGTACTTTTGCCGGTACAATTGCAAAATATCCTGAACAATTCGGACAAGTTTATATCGGTTTGACAAAAGCCGGTGAAGATTCCGGTGAATTGGAAAAAACATTAGAAAGATTGTTAGAACTTTTGAACAAACAAGCTGCAATCCGAGCAAAAGTTATCGGGACATTGATGTATCCGGTATTTGTAATTTGCTTAGCGGTATTTATTGTACTTGTCATGTTGGTATTTGTATTCCCTGTATTTGCGGAAATGTTTGATCAAATGGGTATGACATTACCGTGGATTACTCAAGTTTTGATTAATATGGGTGTTTTCTTGAGAACACACTGGATTACAATACCACTTGGGATTGCAGGTACGGTATTTCTTATTCGATTTTTATTTAAATGGAAACCGTCAAGGTGGAAGATTGATGAATGGGTTTTAAAAGTTCCTGTTTTGACGGATTTAATGCAATATTCAAACTTTGCTAACTTTATTGCGGTAATGCAGGTTGCTTACGAAGCGGGTGTTCCTATTTTAGAATGTTTACACCTTGCGATTGTTACATTAACAAATCACAGTTTGCTTATCAGAGTCGAAGAAGCTACAGAGAGAGTAAAACAAGGTCAACATTTGTCTTCAGCTTTGAGGGCGACCCGTACAATGCCAAAAATGATTTTGTTTATGATTGCAACAGGTGAACAATCCGGTCGTTTAGGCGATATGTTATTGCAGGCAACAAACTATATTGATAAAAAATTAGATACAATTATTGATATTTTAACAAAGATGATAGAACCGATTATGTTAATCGTTATCGGTACAATAGTATTGATACTTGCTTTAGCATTGTATTTACCGTTGTTCGCATCTTATATGGGTATGTAGAGGTTCAAAATGCCAAAATTTATAGTAATAACAGGCACAACATCAGGACTTGGTAAAGAGCTGGTAAAACTCTATTCTCAGAATATAAGTAATATTATATTTGCGGGTTATCGCGACAAATATAAACTTGAACGTCAAAGACCGAAAAATGTTATTTATTTTGAAATAGATATGCAAAACAGAGAATCAATTAAGAAAGCTGCTGATTTTATTAAATCAAAAACCCGCAGAATTGATACTTTGATAAACGTTGCAGGTGGTGTTACGGCAGGGCCGATTGAAAAAATTGATACTCAAAGATTGAGAGAACAATTTGAACTTAATACTTTTTCTCATATAGAGTTCAGTCAAAATCTTTTAGCCTTAATGCAGAATTCAAAAATTATCAATATAAGTTCGATGGCAAGTTACGGGCTTTTCCCGTTTATAAGTCCTTATTGTGCTTCTAAAAGGGCACTTGATATATTTTTTAATGCTTTTGCACTCGAAAATCATAAAAATATTCAAGTTATTTCGATTAAACCTGGGGTAATCTCAACTCCGATTTGGGAAAAATCAGTTGACGCAAATAAAAAATATCTTGAAGGTCAAAATGAATACCAAGAAGAACTTGAGTTTATAAAAGAAAATGCCCTAAAAAATTCAAATCGTGGTTTGAAGGTTGAAACAGTTGCTAAATTTATTTATTGGGTAGATTCTAATAAATATAATTTATCGTCTTATGTAATTGGCTGGGATGCTGTATTTGCATGTATTCTGTCGATATTACCTCAAGATTTGATTAATTATATTATCAAATTCGGGATGAAATACAGATTAGAAAAAAAATAAATCTGTTGTTAAATAATTATAAATAAAGGTACGTCAAACGACGCACCTTACATAATAACTATCTCTCCTAGGGAGAGAAAAGAATTTCTTGGCGAAGGATGAGCTTAGAAATTCAAGTGAGGGGT
>CAYVSD010000031.1:0-22840 GCA_964453315.1 uncultured Muribaculaceae bacterium
ACGTAGTTATGGAAGTTGAATTAATCGCTCCTGTAGCTATCGAACAAGGTATGAAGTTCGCTATCCGTGAAGGTGGTAGAACAGTTGGTGCCGGATTGGTAGACAAAATTATCGAGTAATCGTTAATTTATAAATAAAAAAAGACCTGATTTTTACAATCAGGTCTTTTTTGTGCCTCCCGACTCCGTAATCAGGCAAGCAATTCTTCCAAAATTTTTGCATTTGTGTTTGCTCTTTGTACTGATATTAAATATTTTTCAACGTTAGCTTTTAATTCTTGTTCGTCTTTGTTGACATATTTTACATCTAACATTTTCAAATATTCACATACAGTAATCATTTGATGTTTGTTTTTCATTTTCCCCTAGTCCAATTTTATTTTATTACCCTAATAATGCATCAAGAATTTCTGCATTTGAAGCCGCTTTTGTTGAATTTCTGATTTGATTGCGATACATATAAGTTCTTAATGCTTCACGTATTAATTCAGAACGTGTACGATTTTCATAATCTGCAACTGAATCAATCTCATCTAAAAATTTTTCCGGCATTGAAATTAATACTCTGGCCATTTTTTCTCCTTTAATTTTCCCTTAGTAAATTCCCCTTACATATATATAAAGTATTTTTTAGTAGAAAAATTGCTTATTTTGCATACATAAAGTATATATTTGTAATATATCTTTACAATAATTCTGATGTAATTCTTTGCAATAAAAAACACGATATTTTTTTAACAAAATATCGTGTTCTCAGCTTTATTAATTTTGAAAATTATATAGCAAATCTTCTTTGAACGTCTTTATTTGGTTTTGACATATAAGCATCGATTTTTTCTTTTGCAGATATTTCTTCTTGGCTATATTGAGATTCGCGCAATTCTTTTGTAAATTGTTCAACCGTCATGAAAGAAGAAACTGTTTCTTTGCGGCCTTTCAATTCTCTAACAATGCCGTTTACATAATCTTTTGCACTTACACATTGTGGTCTGTAATATTCTAATTCACCGTCTTCTAAATCGTATGAATAATCTCTAACTGTAATTAAATCTTTCTTTTCCATAATTCACTTTTCACCAATATAAATTATATATCCCTTACATAATTATAAAGTTTGTTTTAAGTGAAAAATTGCTAAAAATGAAATATTATTTACAAAACTTAACAGCCCAAGATGCTTGATTTACAAACACAAAGCGGGGATTGATTAGTTATCAATCCCCGCATAAACTTTTTATTTTTTTTGTCTAAGCTAATAATGCTTCAACAATTTTTTCATTAGTTTCATATCTTTTTTGGTTTAGCATATATTTTTCAACTTTTGATGTGATTTCTTTTTCTGATGCTGACAAGTATTTTACATTATCTAATTCATCTAAATAATTTTTTACTGTAATCATTTCATAATCTTTTCCCATTTCATTTACCCCTTTAATTTTTCGTTTATCCCTTACATATATATAAAGTATTTTTTGATTTAAAAATTGCGTATTTTTTATCTAAATAGTATATACCTTGTAACAAAACTTTACAATCTGTAGTTCTTGTTTAGAGTAAAATTTAGTAAAGACAATGAATTAGAAGGATATTAATATGCTAAGAACAGGAATAGTTGGATTGCCGAATGTAGGAAAATCTACTTTATTTAATGCTTTGACAAGTACGCGTAATGCACAGAGTGCCAATTACCCATTTTGTACTATAGAACCAAATATTGGTGTTGTTGAAGTACCTGATGAAAGATTGCCTATTTTGGCAAAATTATGTAAAACAGAAAATATTATTCCGACGGCAATCGAATTTGTAGATATTGCAGGTCTTGTTAAAGGTGCAAGTAAAGGTGAGGGGTTAGGAAATCAATTTTTACAGAATATAAGAGAAGTTGATGCAATAATTCAAGTTGTAAGATGTTTTGATGATGAAAATACTATTCACGTTGAGGGAAAAGTTGATCCTATTAGTGATATTGAAACTATAAATACAGAATTAGCGCTTGCAGATATTGCTTCGATAGAAAGACGTCAGGCGCGAATTGCAAAAACCGTTAAAGGCGGAGATAAAAATGCAATTTTAGAAAATAATGTATTAACAAAATTAATGGAACTTTTGCAAGAATGCACTTTTATTAATATAAATGAGCATTTTGAAGGCGATGAATTGCCTGTTGCTAAAATGTTAAATCTTATGTCAACAAAACCTGTTATATATTGCGCTAACGTTTCAGAATTTGATTTGAAAGAAGGAAATGATTACACAAAATGCGTTGGGGAATATGCAAAATCTCACGGTGCGGAAATGGTAATTATTTCTGCAAAAATTGAAGAAGAGTTAGCAGATTTAGGTAAAGAAGAAGCCCAAGAATATCTCAATGATTTGGGTATTTCAGACAGCGGTATTAATAAAATGATTAAATCCGTATATAGTCTTTTAAAATTGCGTACATTTATAACTGCAGGAGAAAAAGAAGTTCGTGCGTGGACAATTCCTGCGGGAACAAAAGCTCCTCAAGCTGCGGGAGTAATTCATACAGATTTTGAAAAAGGATTTATAAGAGCAGAAATTACTCCTTGCGAAGAGTTTATTAAACTCGGATCATATAATGCTTGTAAAGAAAAAGGTGTAACACGCCTTGAAGGTAAAGAATACGAGGTTCAGGACGGAGATTTGGTACATTTTAGATTTGCCGTATAGTTTTATTTGCCCAAGCCGTTAGGAACACCTAATCCAAAAGCATTTTTAATTAATTTATAAGCTCCTATTGCGCATAATCCTATTGCACTGAATTTAGAGCCTAATAATGCTCCGATTCCTAAACCTAATTCAACAACATTACTTATTAACATTGACGTAAAGCCTTTAATATAGCCAATGCCTTCGTTGAAAAATCTGCGAACACCTTGATGAAGTTCAAGATTTAAAGCGCCCTCTTTTATTCCTTCTTCTACTTTACTCATATTGTTAGAATATAAAGTATTGTTTAAATAATATAAGCTTGCATCGGCATCGCGTTCACTTGAATATGTATCAGCTTTAATTTTCCCGAGATAATGCGAATCATAGGCAATAAGCCCTAAAGTAGCAATACCAATGCCTTTAGCTATATATTTTGAGGTTTTGGGATTTTTAAAAAAATTAGTTATTTTTGCAGGTATTGCAACCATAAATTACCCCTTTCTGCTTTCTGTTTTTTCGGTTTCTGTTTTAGTCTCGGTTTTAGTCGTTTGCTTTACAGGAACATCTTTTTCTATTTGCTTTCCTGACATTTGAAGAAGTATTTTACTTGCATCTATTGCATCTTGACCGAAGCCTCCTTCTGTTGCTTGCATTTTTTCAAGAACATTTTTTGTGTAATTATCGCCGGTAACCAGTCTTGATTCAAGCGCTGTTAAAGCGATTAATTTAATTTCTTCTGAAGGATCTTGAAGCATTTTATTAATTAATGCTGTTAAAGCTTTATCATCTTTCCTTGAAGAATCTTCCTCAAGTCGTGCAAAAACTTCTCTTGCGGCATTCATTCTAATATCTTTATCTTGGCTGTTTAAATAATTTTCTAAATTTTTTATGTATTCATCTGTTAACTGAACAACTGTTTTCTTCTCAGTTTTTTGATTTGTATCTGTAGTTGTCGAAGATTTTGAATTTTCTTCAGTTTTTGTTTTTGCAGTACTTTCATTTGCATCTTGGATTTGCGGGCAATTACAATCGGTATGATTTTGTCCTGCCGGATAATAATTAGGAGCATTAACATTACAAGTCGGTCCTTGAGCACCTGCAGTTGTCACTGCGGGATTAAAAATCTGTATATTTACAGCTGATCCGCCTGCAGGTTGAGTTGTATAACTCTGAGCAGGAACCTGCATTTGAGGATATATATTCCCTTGAGGATATTGGTAATACTGATAATCATATTTGGGAGCATTTTGATTAACAGGCTGAGTTTGAGCTGTTTCAGTCTGAATTTGAGGTGTACAACAATTATTGCTTTGATTTGCTGTTTGTATAATTTTTTGGTTATCTACCTGCATGACAAAATTTTCCTAAGCTACACTTACTTTTATAAAGTATTTTCTCAGATAAAATTTGCCATATTTGTTAAGATATATTAACACAATTTTCAAGTTGGTTTAACTTTATTTTATAAAAATCAACATTGATATTAAGACTCTCTCCAATTATCAGCAAAAGCTTGATAAATTCAATATCTTTTTCACGTGGCTTATCGAAACTATTATTTTCTATTATTTCACCAATTCTGTGATAAATTTTGTTGTAATACAAATTTTGAGCTTCTGTAATATCTATATGTAAATCGAGTTTATCTATTATACTGAATAATTCTACAATTGTGTCTGCCTGTTGATATTCAAAGCTTTTTATTAATCTTTTTAAATTTGTAATTATTTGTTTTGCAAAATTTTTATTCGAAGATGTTTTATCTATTTCCACTCCGATTTTTTTAGCTTCATAATTTATATCTTTAATTTGTTGTATAACAGATGTTTCTACAAAACCGTTAGAATGAGATAATAAATCATTATATCTGTGACTTAGGGTATATCCTGCAGAAATTTTAAATTCATTAGGAACTTCTAGTCCTAAATTTTGCATGTGATAAATTGAACTTTTCCCTTGATCAAACATTTCTTCATAGCTGTTTGCAAATTTTTCAAGCTGATCTTTAAGAAGAATTTGCAAAATTTTCTTTCTTTCTTCTATGAATATATCCTTTAATGTAAAATATTCTTTCCCAAAATATTCATCAAGAGTTCTTATAATCTCTGTCAAAGGATTTAGCATAAATGTTTTTATGAGTTTGTCTTGCAGTTCCAAAAATTCATTATTTGAAGAAAATTCTTTTATCGTACAATGAAAATCCCCGTCAGAATATTGCATAAGAGCAAACATTAAATGAGATTTCTTTAAAGTTACGCGAGATTGAATTTCTATATCACCGACGATAAAATTAGAGTTACTTTTTTCAACTTTTTTGTAGCTATGACGTTTTACTTTGTAGCAATACACATTTTCTTCGTCCTCAAAATCTTGATAAAGCGAAGATACAGCCCATAAACAAGCCACTTCTTTTGGTGTCACAACAGATGGCTTTACAAAATTTTCATAAATATCTTTTCCTGTTCCAAATTCTTTTATATTACTTTTGGCTTCAGAAAGTATTTCTATAAATTTTGCTTCGAGATTTTCTTTTGAAAAATTTTGTGCAAGCTGCATTGCACGCGCAGCATACTTCAATATTTGTACGGTTTCTATTCCTGAAATTTCATTGAAAAACCAACCGCAGCTTGTATACATAAGCATTGCTTGCCTTTGAATTTCTAAAAGCTCCATACCTTTTACATTGTTTTCTTCAGTTAAATTAGCTTTAAAAAATTCTTTTTGAAAATCAATAATAGTTTTTTTACTTCTGTTTATAATAACGTCAATATAATTATTACGAACTTCCCAAGGATCTGTATTAAAATACTTACTACCTTGTTTTTCAAATATTTTAATAAGTTCATCTCTTAAAAAGTCGAGAGCTTGTCTTAAAGGTTTTCTCCATTTTTGATTCCAACCCGGTTGTCCGCCGGTTGAACATCCGCAATCATCGCACCAACGACCAACTCCATGGAAACAACTCCAAGAAGAAGATTGCTTTATATCAACTTCATATTCAGGCGGGAATTTATCAAGATATTGAGCGTAATTTGTTATCTTAAAACCTTGAGAGTCTGCTTTTATCTTTAAAACGTAGGAAAGCGCCATATCTCCAAATTTTGTATGGTGTCCGTAACTTTCACCATCAGTTGCAATATTTATCAATTGAGGGTAATTTCTGTATTCGGAAACGCCTTCTTCCAAACGTTTAATAAATTTATTTCCGTCTTTTAATAATTCATCAAACGCAACCGAACGAGATATAGCCCCATCGTAGAAAAATAAGCTTATTGATTTTGAAGGATCGGATTTTATAACATATTTATAAGCTCGTGCAGGATCTATATTTCCCCAGCTTACATCTTGCCAATCATTTTGATCATTTGGTTTAACTTTTAGTGCTTGATATGGTGAGAGGATCGTAAATTTTATTCCGTTGTCAGCTAAAATTCTTAAAGTATCGTCATCTACAGCTGTTTCTGCAAGCCACATCCCTTCAGGCTTGCGGCCAAAACGATATTCAAAATCTTTTATACCCCATTTTACTTGAGTTTCTTTATCATGTTCATTGGCTAACGGCATTATAATATGATTATAAACTTGTGCCATCGCATTCCCGTGCCCGTCACATTCAGAAGCACTTTCAATATCAGCTTTTATAATTCTTTCGTATGTTAACGGGGCATAATTTTCGAGCCACGAAAGTAATGTCGGCCCAAAATTAAAACTCATATATTTATAGTTGTTTACTATATCTAAAATTTTATTGCGCGAATCTACAATGCGCGAAACTGAATTTGGGGTATAACATTCCTTACAAATCCTCTCGTTCCAGTCGTGAAACGGCAACGCGCTGTCTTGCAATTCAATTGCTTCCAACCAAGGATTTTCTCTTGGCGGTTGGTAAAAGTGACCATGTATTGTCAAAAATTTCTCTTTATTTGCTTCCATAGTTATAATTCCTGATATTTATATTTGAAAACGATAATTTATTTTATTCTAAAGTATTTTCTTCTTTTTTAGGGTTTTTCTTTGTTAATACTTTAAAATCATCTACATCCATCCATGCATCTCCCAGAGCACCTGAAAATACCTTACCGGTAAATTCAACCTGATCTCCGGCATCAAGATCGATATTTTTTTCGGCAACTTCTTTTTTTAGAAATATTTTTAATTCAGATAAAGGGATGTTGTGATTTGTCACGTCCGGACGTTGGATTAAAAATGTAATATATTCTTCTGAAGAACGACGCGCAGGCGGATAATCCAATCCTAAAGTTGAAAATTTATCAAATTTACCAATAATTCGAATATTACGCTTTAAAAAAGCATTTGGGCTGGAAACTACGTCTAACGCGTTAACAGTTGTATATTGTATAGGTGCTTGTGTAATAACATTTGTAGGGTTTGAAACAAATGTCGATTGAGAATAAACTCCTGCTCCTATTCCTGTTGAAATTGCTAAAGCAATTGTTATAATCCATATTTTTTTCATTTTATAACCTCATTAACTAATTTATGACAATAGTGTATCATACATTTAAAATATATTCCAGTAGTCTCTAAGATAATACAAATAAAATATATTTAATAATTTTTATTTAGATTACTTGACAACAATATATCAGCGTTTAATAATCTCTATATGTGATTACTCGGGCAATCGTTTTAAAAATACTCGAGAACGCAAGTTATAGCCGATTTAGATGTTAGCATTTAGCTTTAAATTAGCTCGGTTTGTTCTCAGAGTTACGATCCCAAATTTGAAAGGAAAAAGATATGTACGCAATTGTTGAAACAGGCGGAAAACAGTATCAAGTTGAAGAAGGTCGTTATGTAGACGTAGAACTTCTTGATGGCGAAGCTGAATCTAAAGTTGTTTTTGACAAAATCGTTATGATTGTTAACGGTAAAAAGTCAAAAATCGGTCAACCTTATGTAAATGGTGCTTCAGTTGAAGGCAAAATTCTTAAAAACGGTAAAGCTAAGAAAATTATTGTTTTCAAACAAAGACCTAAAAAAGGTTACAGAAAAAAACAAGGACACAGACAACAGTTTTCAAGAGTTATGATTTCAAAAATCAGAACTACTGCTAAAAAAGCAAAAGAAGAAGCTGCTGTTGAAGAATAACAAACTCTCTCCCGAATTTCAACTTTTGCAAAATAGGGAGTGGATAATAAACTGAAATAATAAAAAGGAGAAATAAAAATGGCACATAAGAAAGGTATGGGATCTACCCGTAACGGCCGCGATTCCGAATCGAAACGTTTAGGCGTAAAAAAATTCGGCGGCGAAGCTGTTAAAGCAGGTAACATTATCGTTCGTCAAAGAGGAACAAAAATCCATCCGGGAAATAATGTAGGTATCGGTTCTGATGATACATTGTTTGCTTTGATTGATGGTGTTGTTAAGTTTGAACCTCATAGACGTGACAGAAAACAAGTAAGCGTTTATTCAGCTTAATTAAATTCAAAGATTAAATAACAAATGCGCCGCTTTTAAAAGCGGCGCATTTGTTATGTTTTTAAATTATTAATTATCCATACCCTTCAATTATATCATCCGGATCTAAATTGTATTGTGTTTCAAATGATTGTTGAATCATTTGAGGCGTTACTCCTTTAAAATTAGCGTATGCTTGAACAAATTGTGCCGAATTTTCAACATTTCGACTTATTGTTTTTTGAGTAAAATCACCTTGCGGTATTGTATTATATTTTATTGAAGTTGATAGCGGTTTATTAGCATTATGCTCAACTCTTGGTACAAGAGGTGTTCCATTTAATTTATGAACTTGCATGACTATATCTCCATCATATATACTCTCTATATAAATAAAGATTTTATATGGTGAAATATTGATATAAAAATGTTTAATATTTACAAAAGTTCATACAAACTTGGAGCTTCTTGTACTGATACGTTATTTACGGGTACTTTTAAGACTTTCGCTTTTAGGGTGTGATTTGCGTATACAATTTCAATAATATCATTTTCTTTAATCTGTTTTGCAGGTTTTGCGCTGTTGCCGTTAACAAGAATTCGTCCGGAATCAGAAACTTCGTTAGCAACGGTCCTGCGTTTTATCAAACGTGAAACTTTTAAAAACTTATCCAATCTCATGGCTTTAATTATAGCATATATTTTAATTTCGTGTTATAGTGAGAATAGGGAGAATATAATGAAAAAGTTTTTTTCTTTAATATTGTTTTTTCTTACCTTTGCAGGAGTTGCATTTGGTGAAAATATAAAATTTGCACAAATTACGGATGTCCATTTTGATCCTAATTTCGAATATTCGAAAAAAGTTTTGGAAAGTGCAATTGAAGATATAAACAGTCAATCTGAAATTTCATTTGTTGTTTTTACCGGAGATAACATAGATGTGGCAAAACCTTCTAATCTTAAAGCGTTAGTACCGATACTTAAAAAATTAAATATTCCATATTATGTTGTTATAGGCAATCACGATGTTTATAAATCAAATAACTTATCAAAAGTCCGCTATATGGAAATTTTGCGAGATGGAAATCCGTTTTATAAACAAAAAAATGCAAATTATAAATTTTCAAAGGACGGATTTGTCTTTGTAACATTAGACGGCGCAAAAGAAGTTATACCGGGAGCAACCGGATTTTATAAAGAATCTACTCTGAAATGGTTGGACAAAACTCTTACTAAAAATAAGAAAAAACCGGTGGTAATTTTTCAACATTTCCCTGTTGAATATCCGAATTTAAAAGCTTCTTCTCGCAGATTAAAAACTCACGAAACATACAAAGTTGAAGAATATAAAAAGATTTTAGAAAAACATAATAATGTATTAGCGATAGTATCAGGGCATTTTCATATAAATTATGAAACTATGAAAAATGGTGTATACCATATTTCAACCCCATCTTTAATGTCATTGCCGCACTCATATAAAATAATTGATGTTGTGACAACACCTGAATTTTCACCGTTAATCTATACGCAATTACGTGAATTTGAAGTAAAAACGTCAGATTAAATGTATTTTTTAAAGATTTTATTGTAAAGATTAGCTATAGGCTTTTTCAATATAAAGCAACTTCCTGCAGCTATAGCTACAGCACCGATAATTTTTAATATTAACGGAAATTTTCGTTTTGGTTTATGTGCTTTTTTCTCTGATATATACAGATCCTGCTGCATTTTATTATATGTTTCATTTGCCTCAGAATTAGAATATATATGAGGTTTCGGAATATAATCAGGCGGATGTAAAATCCCTAAATTAGAATTTGAGTAACTAATATTTTGATTTCCTACAACACGATCTGTCATATTATTATAAAAACCGTATTATATAAAAAATTGCTAAAAAAATGTTAATAAATGTAATTTGGTTATTGCTTTTTATTTTTTTTTGGTATATCTTGAATTTACAACCGCAGACTATCAGCGCCAAACGGCTTAATTGAGAAATCGGCTGATTGAGGTTATATACTAAATAGCGTTATATAAATAGTTATATAGACTTAGTGTGTAAGATTTTGCGGTTAAACTAGAAAAGCAAAATCTTTTTTAGTTTACACAAGGTCGATAATATGTAGAACAAAGGAGCTAAGAATGTCAACAAAAGCATTTAAATCAGAAAAAATCGATGAAATAAAATCGAAAATTGAAAAAGCTCAGGTTGCAATCATTACAGATTACAAAGGCTTGTCTGTTGAAGAAATCACTAAATTAAGACGTGAAATTCAAAAAGGCGGCGGCGATTATATGGTTACAAAAAATACTTTAACTAAAGTTGCCGTAAAAGGAACAGAATATGAAGTTTTATCAGAAAAAATGACTGGTCCTGTAGCTTTGGCTTTTGGTTTTGAAGATCCTGTTTCTCCGGCAAAAGCTGTTACAAAATTCATCAAAGAATTTAAAAAAGGTGAAATTTTGGGTGCAGTTTTGGACGGAAAACTTCTTTCTGTAGACGAAACCAAAGCATTAGCAAATCTTCCTTCAAAAGAAGAACTTTATGCAAAAATTCTTGGATCTATCAATTCCCCTGCAAGTGGTATTGTTGGATCTATCAACGCAGTTATGGCTCAGCTTACAAGAGCTATGGCAGCTGTTAGAGATCAAAAAGCTGCGTAATGAATATAGCGCAGTATCAAATTGAGTGTAAAACTCAATTATTAAAAGTACACAACTCAAAAATAAAAAAGGAGAAATAAAAATGAGTAACGTAGAAACTATTTTAGAATCAATTGAAAAATTAACATTGTTAGAAGCAGCTGAATTAGTAAAAGCTATGGAAGAAAAATTCGGCGTATCTGCAGCAGCTCCTGTAGCTGTAGCAGCAGCTCCTGCAGCAAGTGCTGCACCGGCAGCAGAAGATCCTGATGCTGATGTATCAGTTGTATTAGCTTCTTTCCCTGCTGATAAGAAAATTGCAGTATTGAAAGAAGTTAGAACTATCACAGGCTTAGGTTTGAAAGAAGCTAAAGACCTTGTTGAAGCTGCTCCAAAAGCAATCAAAGAAGGTATCAAAAAAGCTGAAGCTGAAGAAATCAAGAAAGCTCTTGAAGCAGCAGGCGCTGTTGTTGAAATTAAGTAATGATTTTTGCACAGAGTGCAAATTGATTTTAATTTCAATATATGATATTATGAACGGGCAACCTTTACGGTTGTCCGTTTTTTAATATGAAAGGTTTTTATTATGAATATGACTCTTTTTAATTTAGCAATAATACTTATGTCAGGCATTATTTTATACGATTTTCTAAAAAAGAAGTACGACTTTAGTTTTGATAAAATTAATTTTTCGCAAATATTTTCCGGTTTAATTGTTGATAAAAAGCCTCATTTATCCAAATCTAATATAAAGGCTATAAACAAGACTTCAGCTTTAATTAATAAAAAAACGGGTGAAAAATCTTTGACATTGTTAGATGCCGGTTTGAATAAAACAACCGTTCTTGCAACATTACGACAAATTACCGGCATTGATTACAGTAGTGCAAAGCATATTATAAACACAATTCCTTCGACTTTTATGGTTAATATCTCGGAAAAAGAGGCCAATTTAACTAAACAAGCTCTTGAATTTGTCGGAGCGAAAGTCGAAATTAAGTAGATAACAAAAATCTCCTCTAATAATAAATATTAAAGGAGATTTTTTTATATATGAAATTAGAAAGGTTGGAGGCTTATACTGTTAATACAAAACCGCCTTTGTCGGCATTTTTCAATGCATCCGAGTCGATTTTTGCACGAAGATTTTTAATATATTTGTACACATAATCTCTTGGCAAATCTAAAAGGGTTGCAAGGTCTTTTGCGTACACAACTTCATTTTTGTGAGAAACTAGATAATCAAAAACTTTTTGTTCGCGATCTGTAAGAGCTTTTTTGAAAGTTATTCTTACATGATCTCTTGTTGAATCACCTGTTTTTTTGCTTGAAGAAATAGTCTTTTTAGCTTTTGCAAGAGCAGGAGTTTCTTTTTTAACTGTTGTTTTAACAGGTTTTTCAACTTTCTTAGTTTCTTTTGTTTTCTTAGATGTTGAGGTTTTAGAATCTATTTTCAAATTCTTAGCTGAGAAAGGAGAAACATAAAGATCTTTTTCTTTTTCATAGGCTCTATTTGCTATTGCACTAAGTTTTTCTGCTTGAGAGTTACCCCAAGAATCCTCGTCAGAAATTACAGGTTTTCCATGTAATACAATATCTACAAGGTCGTTAGTCGGTTTTTTGTCTTCAATTTTTTTCCCTAATCTGGCAGCAAATTCTTCTAACGTAATCTTTTCCAAAGAACTTCTCCACTGTTTAATCTCTTCCTTGCTCAGATATTCTGACATTCATTAATCTCCTTAATAAACTATTCCTCTTACATTTTTTAATCTAGCATAAAGCATGACTCATGACTCAAAATGTTTCATAAAGTAAATTTTTATTTATTTTGTTTACAATCGGTTGAAAACTATTGATTTTTCGCAAGTTTGTGCAAATTGCCTTATAGCTTATTTTCAAGTAATTTTGTATTAATTTTTCCGAATTTTGCAGATAAATTGTCAATAAAATGTAAAAGGTATAATTCAGGTTCTAAATCTTTTTGGTCTAAATCTATAATTGCACCCCAATCGCTTCTTCCGTGGTGAGCGGCAATCATTTTAGCGACCATTTTAAAACCGGCATTCATACAGATACAAAAACCGTATTGAGAGTGCGAAATCCATTCTTCACGGAATTTAGGCGCATAATCTATTAAACCGGTTTCGGTATCAATTGTATATTCAAAAATCTTTCCAAAATCGTGTAAAAGACAGGCTGCATAAACATAATCCGGATTTATATCGCATTCAAAGTGTTCTAAATTTAATTGCGCAAATTGAGCGCATTCAACTGTGTGAACAAGTAATCCGCCAATGTAATTATGGTGCATAAGTTTTGCTGCAGGCATAATTTGGAATTTTTCTTTATTTTCTTCAAATAAATTTGAAACAAAATTGCGTAATTTCTCATCTTGAATAAGATTTATAAAATTTTGTAATTTAGCCCAGTACTGCGCAATTTGAGGAGCGTCAAGACCTAACTTTGCTTCTTTTATCAATTCAAGAGCAGACACAAGGCAATTGTTAAATTTTTCATTGTATGTTGCAGATACAATTCTAACCAGATTTCCTGTGCGGAAAATTTTAGCATCAAATCTGTTTAATGTTTCTTCCCATAAAATACAATTTAGAACGCTGTTATCCACAGTATTCTTTAATTGCAGCTTTCCCATTTTTGTTCCGGCTTTTGTGTCCCCGACTGAAAAAATTACAACTTCGTATGTGTCTTCCGTATTAAACATTTTATATCCCTTTTAGATAATTTTAGCACGAAAAAAGATTTTATGTTATTTGATTTTCTCCAAGAGAAAATACCTGCCAGCCGGTTGAAACTTCGCTAATTTGCTTGTAAAAATTTTTTACTAAAATGTGTCGAGTTTGAATTGGAATATAATTTTTAGAGCGTAAATATTGTTCAAATTGTTCAGAATTATTTGTATATTTTTTTTCTTTTATAAGCGGATAAAACGTTTTTTTCTTAGAGGATATTTCATTTAGCATGATATTTACGATAAGGTCATAGTTAATGTCATAGCCGCTATTTGGCGTAATATCCAATATATAATTAAGATTGTCGCTTGTGGTAATTGAAAAATAAGTATAAATTTTCTCGCAATCTTCAATCAGATAGCGAGTTTTGTAGAAATCCGTAAACCCTTGAAATATCGGTGTCATAAACTCTTTTGGATTTCTTTCTAATGACGGTTTGAAAATAGATTTAATTTCTGCGTTATACAAATCACAAATTTTTTTAGCATCGGAATTTTGAGCATATCGCCATTTAATATTATTTTTTTCAGAAGCAGGATGTTCTATTTTCCAAAGCGTTTCTGATGAACATTGTCTAAATCCGCAGCCGTTTACAAATAAATCAAAAAGCTCCTCGTGACACTCATCAATTGTTACTTCAAAAGATGTTGCACCTTTGGCTCCATACTTTTGTACAATAAATTCAACAAGCTGCTTGCCTGCTTCGTACATATTTTCTTTAAATATTAATCGGGTAATGTTTATTTTGTAAGGATTTCCGGCGGTGCGAAAAATTGTTATTAACCCTAAAATCTCTTTATCTTTTATAAGAATAAATGATTCTGATTTGAATTTAAATTGAAGCGGTAAAATTGCATTTAACAATCCTGCGGGTTCTTCTAATAATGATTTTGCGAACCTGTCATTCTCGTCAGAACAGAGATATGATATAAGTTTTTTTATTTTAGGATAATCAAAATATGTAAGCCGTCTGATTGTTAGCATAATAATATTTTATTCCCCATTTAAACTAAAACCTATTTTTGAAGGTTTTGTTCTATCCATCAACAAGCTTATAGCTTCATATAATTTTCTTATATCGTGCTCATTATCCTGACAATGCTGCATAAAATAATGCTCTAATTCAGAAAGTCTCTGACTCATATCTTTATTTTCAATAGCCCATCTACGCATTTGCACGAATGTATCCATAATTTGAATATTTATTTGAATAGCTTTTTCGCTGCGTAAAATCGAAGATAACATCGCAACACCTTGTTCAGTAAACGCATATGGTAAATATTTTCTAATATTATTTCTAAAGGTTCCATTTTGGCACCTTAAATTTTCCCATTCTTCTTTATTTAATTGAAACATAAAATGCTTAGGAAAACGAGTAATATTTCTTTTTACGGCCCTGTTTAACATTTTTGTTTCTACCTCATAAAGTGCAGCAAGATCAGAATCCAATATTACTCTATTTCCGCGTATTATATATATCAAATTCTTTATTTGAATCATCTCATTCATAATCTAATTATATCAAATAATTTAATCATTGACAATTTTTTTAATACACAAAAGCGAAGAACTTATGTCCTTCGCTTTTGAATTTTTCAGTCATATTAACTAACGACTATTTAGAAGTTGTTAATACATAACGACCAGCATCTGTAGATGGTTCAACAGTTGAATTGTAGAAGATTACAGGGAATACGTCGGTCATATTAGCTGCTGTGTTAGGTACTGTACAAGTTGTGTTAGCTGCTGCGTTAGCACCGTTAGCATCACAAGAAACTTCTTTGTTAGGTAATGTAGCACCGTTTACGTCAATAAAGCCGTGACATGCGTGAGTGCTATTGTCTGTACAATTAGCTGCTGTGTTAGGAAAAGCAAATAATGAACCGTCAGCTAATGTATAACCGATAATAGTATCGCCAGGAGCTGCTGCGGTTCCTGCAGTCCAACCAAGAGTGGTCAAACCTGAAGTTGTAGCTGCAGGAGTGATTGAATAAGCACCTTTCGATGATTTAAGGTCTGCAACTTTAGGAACATATTGTTTACCTGATAATGTACCGTTCAAAATAGCACAGATAGTTGGATCAACATCAGCATCTTGCGCTGCTGGGCCATGAGTAGATGTCAATGTTGCTGAGCAAGCTGCTGTAGCATCACCATAGTGCATGTCATATTGAGCTTGGCCCATAAGAGCAGCTTGGTTCAATGTAGACAATGATTTTTTGAACTGTGATCTAAATTTTGCAGAGTTAGTGTTTGCAATCAATGTAGGAATAGTCATAGCTGCAACTACACCAATGATACCTAAAGTAATCAATACTTCTGCCAAAGTAAAACCGAATCTTTTTGTCATAATCTTTTCACCTTTCTTTTCTTTTAATAACTATAACATTACGCTTTACATCGTGATTATAATACACATTTTTTTTATGTCTGTCAACTATTTAAATGATTTTTTATTATAATCCCATGTGTTTACAAAAATACTAATCCCAAATAATTACTCAAAAGAACATTAATGCTTAAAATCTAATTCTAAAGTATTAATATTTTAGTCCATAAGATTGCTAAAACCCTTTTATTACTTGCCAAAACTATTTTGTAAATTATTGTAAAGAAAAAGACCCTAACCGCGTTCGAGTTCAAATATTCTGAATTCTGACGGCTCAAGTTTCTCAAAATGAAGGGTATCAGAATTTTCTATTTCCTGAGCTTTATAATCTTTTTCATCAAGCACGTATTCATATTTTAAATTATAATCCCCCGGAATAGGCAATTCTTTATCAAAAATAGCATAGCCCTCTACCACTTCTTTGTAATTTTCACCGGTTGGGGCTGTTTTATTAACCTTTTCTGTCGGATATTTGAAATTTGAAATTACAAGATAGGCTGTTTTCATTGGTTCTTTTGTAATAAGCCATGCACAAAAACCGTCTTCTTCCTGAATCATAATTTGAGCTTCACCGTCTGTAATAATATTGCGCTCTTTAACAAATCGGTCTATTGCATCAAATTTGTTATAAAAAGCTTCATTATTTGAGCGTTTCATACTAACTTCTTCTCCGATTGTATATTCAAGTCCGCCCTGAGTATAACTTTCATCTCCGTCAGCGTATAACATCGGCCGCTGAGCGTATTTGCCGCCCGGAAGAAGTTTATATTTTGCCCATTTGTATAATGCGCCGTTTTCCCCCAACTGTGCAGGGTATTGGTCAATAACGTTAAATTCTCCGTCTTGATTGTTATATGTCTTTAATATTGAAAGCATGTTTTGTTTTTTTAGTTTAACGTTATAATTAGTTAAATTTTGATTGTCTTCTGTTATCGATTCAGGGTTTTTATCAAATTGTGAAATAATATCATTTCCCCAAAGCATATCAAAATTCATATCTTGATGATATTCTTTGAAATATCCGTCCCAAAGCATATATTCAGCAAGAGTCCCAAAATAAGGGATTTTCTTTTTCATTGTTGTGTTTAATTTATATAATACATATTTTGGTGCTCTGTAGCTAATCGGACGTCCGTTTTGTTCGGAAACTTCGTCTACTATGTGGTCAACGTGATCCACTCTAAATCCGTCAAAATTATATTCTTTTTGTAAATCTTCAAGACTTTTAATAAATAAATCAATAACATCTTCATTATATTTGCCGTTTTCGAGATTTACAAAGTGATAAGGAGTTTGGCAGTCAAGGTTTGCAAAAGCTGTTACATCATCTCCTTTGTAGTCAAAATGTTTAAATACTGGGTATCCGCCGCATTCGCTCATTCCGTCATATACCGGTATACCTGCAGAACACCATGCTCCCCCAGGAGCCGGCCATAAGCCTTCATTTATTAATGTTTGTATTGTTTCTATTTGTTTTGTAATATCTTTTTCTATTAAATTTTTTCTATCTTTCTTAAAGTCATGAACTTTTGCAACAATATCTCTTACACGTTTGTGTATTTTTTGCTGATAAGAATATTCTAGCATTGTATTAGAAAGAGTTTTTTTATGCTCAATCATAATCCCTTCAAAATTGTCAAAAAGTTCCTGATATGCAGGGCTTAAATCTCCGCTGTTACCTTGAAGTCTTTGAATATATACTTCTCTTGTTATTTTTATATCGTCTTCATCGTATTTTTTTGATAAAAATTCTGCAACTTCATCGACTTTTGCTATAAGTTGTTTTTCGATTTCTGTTATGTCAAACCAACGTGCAATTTGAGGGTTTGAAAGAACAAATTTTGAAAATCGGCCTGTTTGAGGCAATACATCATAAATTACAGGATGACCTGCAAGTTGTGCCATTTGTATAAAGGTTTTTAATTGCCCTTTTGCATCTAATCCTGTTAAATTTTCTAATTCTTTGTCGTTTAATTTTTCGCTAACACCGTTGCTTTTTGGAAGATAAGCACAGCCAAATTCACGCGGGTGGAAAGGTATTAAATATATTGTCGTATTATAAATACCGTTATTTAAATTTCCTGTTGGTAAAATCAATAATTGTTTTAACCAATCAAAAAATTTACCGGTTTCTTTCGATTCATTACCGTTACCCAAAGCCGCAAGATTTATTAATTTAATATCATGGCCTTCTTTTTTAAACCAGTCGGAAGTTTTTTCTCCGTTACGGGCCAAAGGACTGATTTTATTAGATTTATAACAAAATTTACCGTCTTTAAATGTATTATTTTGTTTCCATTTTTCTTCAAGCGCAAATAATGTTTCTGCAGGAGTCAATTCCTCCAATGCCTTTTGAAACGGATATGTCAGATAACCGTATTTTTGAACATGCATAGATAAGTATTTTTTACGCATTTCAGGTATTTCGTCAAATGAATATTTTTCTTTTAAAATCGAGTATATTTTATTCAAATCTATTTCTTTAATTGTCTCTTGTTCTTTTGAACCAAATAAAAAATTAAACATAAATTTCTCCCTATGTATAAATAGTATAGCATGAGAAATTTATAATATTACCCTGCTGACTAATAGTTTAAAAATATTAAGGTAATAGATTATTTGTTAGATTAAAAAGTTATTACACTAGTAGATTAAATGAGGAGAGTAACATGGAAACTAAATTAAAACCTGTTTCGATTATTATTGTGGACGATTTTAAATTAACAAGAGTCGGTTTAAGGTGCGCATTGAATGCTAATGCAGATTTGGAAGTTATTACAGAATCTGATAACGCTATTGACGGGTTAAAACTTATTGAAAAGCACAAACCTGATGTTGTATTAATGGATTTAGGGCTTCCTACAATGAATGGTATTGAAGCAATAGGGAAAATTAGAGAATTTTCGAAAGATATTAAAATAATTGCACTAACTTCACATGACAGACAAGAAGAAGTCGTTGCAGCATTGAGTTCAGGTGCAAATGCTTACTGTTTAAAAGATATTGATCCTGAAAAATTAGCCGATGTAATCCGAGATGTAAGTCAAGGTGT
Source organism: uncultured Muribaculaceae bacterium (assembly GCA_964453315.1). Taxonomy (GTDB): domain Bacteria; phylum Cyanobacteriota; class Vampirovibrionia; order Gastranaerophilales; family Gastranaerophilaceae; genus Zag111. Next base: position 18,940 of record CAYVSD010000031.1, read on the forward strand.
ATGCTGGCTTGATCCTTTAGTTGCAAATCTTGCGCTTAAATCCATCCCGAAAGTTGAAGATGCGGCTCTTGTCGGCGAAAGAGCTGCAAATCATGTGAAAATTCCTTTAACTGAAAGAGAAAATGAAGTTCTGAAACACCTTGTTGAAGGTAAAAGTAATACAGAAATAGCAAAAGAGCTTATAGTCAGCGTTCACACCGCAAAAGCACATGTTTGTTCTATTTTACAGAAAATGTGTGTTAATGATAGAGTTCAAGCCGCCGTTAAAGCAGTTAAAGAAGGTATGGTTTAAACTTGGTTCACGAGGGAGTTTTCTTCTCCCTCTTTTTTTAGTCAAAAAAAAACCCTTCAAGAAGTCTTGTCGGGTTTGGAATTTTGTTTCAATTCCTCGTGTAGAAGGTTAGTGTGTAGTAGGTAGTGTATAATTTATGTCTCGTGTTTATTTCGAATTTATTATTTGTTTATCTCTTACATTTATATAAAGTATTTCAGGAGTATATAATTGCTTAATCGTCAATATTTTGTTACAAAACTTCACAAATATAAAGTTGTAACAAAATGTTAATATAATTTTAAAAAGCCCGAAACCCTGTTATACTCTGCTATATGATATGATATGATATGATATGATATGATATGATATGATATGATATGAGGAGAAATCTGTCATAAAGTAATGAAAATTAATTGCCGACTACCTTAAAGTACGAAATTTTTAAGGATGGATTATGGGCGGCAATTCTTCTATAAACGGTAATAAAAGTGTTAATAATAGTACGGAATTTTCTCAAATTAAATTTGGGGCGAAACGTTTTGAAATGAAAACAAATCAACAAAGGTCAATTTTTGATAAACTTGATACGAATAAAGACGGAGTAATTAACCAGAAAGATATAAGTGTTGTAAATGGCAAGATTAAAAATAAAGATGGAAAACTTGTTGAAAAACAATATGTGAAATTAAAAGATTTGCCAGAGGGCAGAACTCTTGTTTCTGACGCAAACGGTAAACAATGGGTTCGAGCAAAAGACGGTACTATATTAAAAGCTGATTATGCTAAATATGATGAAAAATCCGGCAAAGTTGAAGTAAATAAGCAACAAGCAAAACCGCAATATAAAGTTTCAAAAGAAAAATTACAAACAGTAAATACACTTATAAAATCCGGAAAACTTGCTAAAGCAGATTTTGACAAACAACTTGCACAAGATGGCTGGGCTGGTGATTTCGCTGATGGTGTAAGCGTTCTATGGGGGTCGGATAACAGAGCGTCAAAAGTTAGAGATGATTTAAAGCAATACGACAAAAATATGGCTGCTTTAAAAAAGGCGGCAGAGCAGGGTGACAAGCAGTTTGAACAGACTTTTGAAAAGATATATGGCGTTAAATATAATCAAGCTGCTATTGATAATTATAAGAAAAATCCTACAGATGAAAATTACCAAAAAGCCTTTGGAACAAAACAGCAAAATATAACAAAACGAGTTGCAGATTATAATCAATCTCAACAAACCGGTGCAATGGTTGTAAAAACTTCAGCAAAAATTGCCGGCGGTGTAGCTGTTGGTGTAGCAACGGGTGGGACAGGTTTTGTCGCATTAGGAGCTGCCGCAGCGGGAACTGCAGCAGTTTCACTTGCAGTCGAAGAAACAGACAGGGCGCATATAACCGGTCAGCATAAAGATTCTTCCGGCAAAACAGTAAAAGATAAAGGTACCTTTAGAGAAGGTACTGATCATGGAAAAATCTTAAAAGATGCTACAATAGACGGTGCTGCAGTTTTTGCTGGTGGTGCGGTTGGTAAAGCAGCACAAACAGTTGCCAAAGGCAGAAAATTCGTTCAAGTTGGGGCAAATGTAACAGGTGAAGGTGCAACAGGTGTAGTTCAAGAAAAAATACAAACAGGTGAAGTAACTTTAGAAGGGGCATTGATGAACGCCGGCATGAGCGGAGTAGATTCTGCCGTAAGAACTGGTTTACTAAAATATGGTGCAGTTGCAATTAAAAGAAGTTTTGGCAAAGGAACTGGTAATGTTTCGTCCAGATATTCCGTTCCGAAATCTCAAATACCTAAAGGAATTAATAATAGCGGTCTTATTCCTGCCAATGATCCTGATGCTGATTTAAATAGATTTATGCAAATGGGCGATTTGGTTGCCAGAGGGACAAATGATGTTCCAAAACAGGGCTTTTGGTCAAAATTATTTGGTGGGAAATCTTCTTCTTTTGCAACTTCGACTCCTGCTAATAAAGGAATTTCTGACGAAACTCGTAATGCAGCGCTTGCAAAGTTAAGAGCTGCAAAACCTAAATCTGCGGACAATTCTGCAGGTCTTGAAATTGTAAATAGACCTAAATCCAAAACTAAAATAGAAGCTCAAAGTCAAATTATTGAAACTGCAAAACCACAGTCAAATATGGGGCAATCTCAAGAGGTTAAATATAATCATTGGCAGCACGATGTAGGTAATCGTACAACTTTAGTTTCATCATCGCTAAAAGTAGAAAAAAGGTCAGACGGACGTATTTTTTTGAGAGATAATGAAGGATATATCAGACATAGACTTGCAAATGGTGAATATACTATAATAGAAAGTTCTGGAAGAGCTAATAACAAGTATCAAAAATTAGAAAATGTTAATGGGCAAATGGTAATTTCTGATGTAACAAAGCGAGATTATAAACAGTATATTGTTGATAAGCGTGGTATTGAAGCGGGGGCTACTTCTACTCCAAATTTGTATACAGAGCAAAATGTCAAGTATGTCTACGATGATGGACTTGGTACGATGGGAACTTCTGGACCGGTCAACAGAAATCATACTCATTTCGTAGAAAATGGCAAATATATTGATTTGCATGGAGAACTTGACATTGATTATGAAGTATACACCGCTTCAGGAAATGTAAAAAGAACTATGAAATTGGATAGATCAGGAATAATAGATATGCCAAATGGTGCACAACACGATTTAGTTAAAGATGGTCCGTATTATTATTCTGAAGATGTAGGCGGTAAATCTTTCAAAAAAATAGAATATGACCATGGAAGGGCAAAAATATCAAATGCCACAAAAGAAGAATATAATGCAAGTATAAATAAACAAGTTGCTAAGGCTCCTGTAAAACAGTCAATTTCTTTAGAAAGTATTGGTAATAAAACTATTGATATAAGTGGTACAAATTATCGTATTACTGGTCACCCTAATGGAATGGGCTTTTCGGTTGTAAATAAAATTACAGGCGAATATGATTATGTTGAAAAAGGTACAAAAATAACCTTTAAAGATGGCACAACGGCATATTGTCCCAGAGGTGCAGGTGATAATGTTAAAATAGTGATTATTGCCCAAAGACATAATACGAAAGTTTAATTAAAGAATATACTCATATTGTTTATTAAATAAATTAACAATTTCTTAATTATTGCCGAGAACGTCAAGTATAACGATATTCTCGGTATTTATACATTTCTCCCCCTACTTGATTAGGTTTTTTGTTTGTATTAATATCGGCATGTTATAGTGACTTACCAATTAAGAAGGAGAAAAATTTATGGTAAACGTAGCAATTAACGGATTTGGCAGAATCGGACGTAACACTTTGAGAGCTGCTATTCGTGAAGGTATTTTTGACAAAATTAATTATGTAGCAATCAATGACCCTGGTTTGAAACCGGAAGATGCTGCAAGAATCTTCAAATACGACTCTGTTATGGGTAAATTTGACGGTACTGTAGAAGCTTACGAAGAAGGTATTATCGTTAACGGTAAAAAAATTAAATTCTTCGCAGAAAAAGATCCTGCAAATCTTCCTTGGAAAGATTTGGGTGTTGAAGTTGTTGTAGAATCAACAGGTTTCTTCACAGATGCAACTAAAGCTCACGCTCACATTGATGCAG
>CAYVSD010000032.1:0-22693 GCA_964453315.1 uncultured Muribaculaceae bacterium
CTCGAACTCATGACCTACTCATTACGAATGAGTTGCTCTACCAACTGAGCTATATCGGCATTAACTCCTTAATTCTAGCTTGCACATAACACGCTGTCAATAAATTATATTCCCAATATCAGTCGATTCATATCCGCTGTATAGTTCATCGAAGCATACATTGCGTTTTCTTTTGCTTTTAATTCATTATATTCGCGCTTTAGAGCTTCAAGTTCATTTTTATAAGCTGTGATATCTTTGCCTGTCGGAGATTTTTCTAATTCTTTTATTTTCTCCTCAATAATTTCAAACATTTTCTCCATAGACATTGATTCTGTTATTACTACACCGACAAGTTGGGCTAATGTTTTGGCTTTTGAAATAATTTCAGATTGCGCACAGCAGTTTTTATCCGTTTTCTTTGGTTTAGCAAGTTGAACTTTCTGGGTTAATATTTTTTGTATTAGAGCTTTGGCTTCTTCTTCAGAAGATACAGATTTGGGGTCTATTCCGAGCGCAATCAAAGCCTGACGTGTTTGCGGACTTAGTGTAATACACGGCTCCAATGATATAAAATTTGTGCCTATTGCGTTTATAGACATAAATTACTCCTAACTTACAAATCTGGTTTAATGATTTTGAGCAGTTTGTCAATTTTTTGCTCGTAATGTTTCTATCGGCATAGTATAATTAAAACTTTAATATTGTTTTAAACTTATGTTTTTTGTAATATGAGCATGCACGGTATTATAAGAAGGAGAAATATCATGAAAAAATCAATTAAAGATTTAGGCGAAATTAAAGGAAAAAGAGCATTAGTTCGTGTTGACGTTAACGTTCCTCTTGATGAAAACAAGAACGTAACTGATGATACAAGAATTCAAGCTATCGTTCCTACAGTTAATTATTTAACAGAACGCGGCGCAAAAGTTATTCTTATGGCTCACTTGGGAAGACCAAAAGGTGAAAAGAATATGGAATTTACTCTTGAACCGGTTGCAAAATATATGAGCAAAGTTTTTGGTCAAGAAATCGTATTTATTCCGTCCGTAGAAGAAGCAGCATCTTATGTTGAAAAATTACAAGACGGTCAAATTGCTTTGTTAGAGAATATTCGATTCTATAAAGCAGAAGAAGCAAAAGACGATGATATGACTTTTGCTAACGAACTTGCAAAACTCGGTGATTTTTATGTAAATGACGCGTTCGGTGCAGCTCACAGAAATCACACTTCAACAGCTAAATTGGCTAAAGTTTTGAAACCTGCTGTTTCAGGTTTGTTAATGGAAAAAGAAATCAGATGCTTATCTCAAGCATTGGATAATCCGACAAGACCGTTTACGGCAATTGTTGGCGGTGCAAAAGTTTCTTCCAAAATCGGTGTTTTAGAAAATCTTTTAGATAAAGTTGATAATATGATTATCGGCGGCGGCATGGCTTACACTTTTGTAAAAGCAAACGGCGGAAAAATCGGTAATTCTATTTGCGAAGATGATCAAATTGAAACAGCTAAAGCGATTGAAGCAAAAGCTGCAGCTAAAGGTGTAAAACTTGTTATGGCAACAGATGTTCTTGTTGCAGATGATTTTTCAGGAAACGGAACAAATAAATTTGTCAAAATTAATGAAATTCCTGACGGATTTGAAGGCGTTGATGCGGGTGAAGAATCAAGAAAAGCGTTTGCAGATGTAATTAAATCATCAAAAACAATTTTGATGAATGGCCCTGTAGGTGCTTTTGAAAATCCTAAGTTTGCAGAAGGTACAAAAGCTGTATTAGCAGCTGTTGTTGATGCTACTAAAAACGGCGCAACTTCTGTAATCGGTGGTGGAGATTCTGTATCAGCAGCTAAAAAATTCTTTAAAGCTGAAGATTTTACACACGTTTCAACAGGCGGTGGTGCTTCTTTAGAATTTATAGAAGGAAAAGTTCTTCCTGGTGTTGCTGCTTTGGATGAAGCATAGTTAAAAAAACTTACAAAAGAGCGGCGCGGACTTTCAGTCCGCGCCGCTCTTTTTAATATATAACTAATATGTTCCGCCTGTTTGCATCATATCTGAAGATGTCGGTTGAGAATATTGTTGAGGATGTTCTTCTATTGCAGGTTCTTCATAATATTCTTCTTCATATTTTTCTTCTCCTAGAAAAGTATTCATTCTGTCCTGCATATATAAATCTTCTTTTTGATTTTTTTCATTTTCAAGTATATTTTTTAATGCGTCTTTATAAGTTGAATAGTTTTTGCAGGATTTATAAGAATCAAGAGTAGTGTATAAAGCTTGAATATTACCGAGCGCAACATTTTTTCTTGAAGTGTCAGATTGTAGTTTTACAAGCCTGTATAAAGCAATTGCATTGTGCTGAGCATAATCTACATAAGTACAAGATGTGTTTTTTATAATTAAATTTTTATTTTGATTTAATTTTTTATTGAGAAAATCTGAATTTGTCAGATATTGAAAATATTTTTCGCTATCAGGCATTTGGTTATTATTTTCCAAAGTTTCAAAATCAATTTTTTCATTTAGTGATTTTGTTTCCGCAAAAGATGAAATAGAATATGCAAATAATAAAATTCCAAAAACAAGTAAACAAATCCCCAGAATAAGTAAGTTATTTGTATTTTTATCCATTTAATCCCTCTTTTTGTTAATAATTATACAACAATTTTTGATAAAAGTCTGTTTATTCTTCAAAATTTATTGTAATATATGATAAAGGGTTAAGAAGTGAAGAAATTATATTTTGTTTTATCGTTATTAATTTTAATATTAGCAAGCCATAAAGTTTTGGCTACTGTAGTGACACAACGTCCAATAAATCCGAATGCTCAAACAACTCATAAACAGTTTGTTCAAAATATGAAAACCTGCAAGCCTTACACGGAGAGTATGACATCTGATTATATGGGAATGAATATTTCATATAAAATACAGATTAAGGGTTGGGTGAATAATAAATGCCAACTTGATTTTGACGCTGATATAAAAGGTGCAAGTTCATCTTTTGAAAGTCTTTATGGGGTAAATGCGCAAGATGCGACAGTTGTTTCTTTTGCCCCGAAAATAACATGCGAATTTACAAAGCAGCAGCTTGATTATGTTGGAGACTCTATTCTGCAAGAAGAAGAACGTAATTTGGGAGCAAATAATAATATGTTAAAAGATCCAAAAAATATAAATGTCTCTCTTAATAACATGAATGATTCTGATCAACGTTTAATGGAAGTTGTTTTGGGTCAAAATGCATGTAAAGTTGTAAATACTGCTGATTTTGAGAATATGATGCGTAGTTTTGAATTGTATTAAAATTAACAAGTCAGCCCACCAAATCTGGCAATCATTAAGTTTTGTAAAGTGTAAATAGTACACTATTAGCGGGGTTTAGCATTTGTAAGAAAATTATTTTATTAGCCTGTTGACTTATTTTTTTTATCGTGCAATAATAATTACATAAGATTTAAGTGTAGCCGAAACACTAAATATAAATAGTTCATTAACCCCAAAACATATAAACTCCTAAATAATAAACACTAAAAAGAGACCATTAGGATGCAGAAAACGACCCACTCACCAGTTGAGTGGTTTTTTTTGCGTAATTAGATGAAAAATTTAATATTTAATTAAGCCGGTTACTTATGATATGTGCTTCCATTTAAGATTTTATATGCGCGGTATAATTGTTCAATAAGAATAAGTCTGGCAAATTCATGTAAAAATGTCATTTTTGACATACTCATTTTTAAATTGGCGCGAGCGGATACATTTTGCCCAATTCCGCAAGATGAACCGATTACAAAAATAATTTCCTGCGTACCCGAATTTGTTAATTGTTTAATTTTTTGTGCAAATTCTTCGCTGGAAAACTCTTTGCCGTTGATTTCAAGTGTAATTACAAAATCTGTAGGTTTTATATTGGAAAGGATTTTTTCTCCTTCTTGAATTAATATTTTATCTTTCAGATTATCATCTTTTATTTCAATCGGCTGAATTTCAATAACAGAAATCGAAGTAAAGGGTGATAAACGTTTTGAAAATTCATCAATTCCTTTTTTCAAATATTGTTCTTTTATTTTACCTAATGCAATTATTTTAATTTTCATTTTTCTCGATATAAACAGACCTTGAAGGGAACGCGAAGTCAATTCCGGCATCTCTGAAGCCTTTAATTGCCAGTTCTAAAAATTCTCCTCTGATTGTTAAAAATTTAAAATAAGAACCGGATTTTATATATCCCATAAACCTTATATTAATTGCGCTTTCACCCATATCGTGTACGGCAATAGTAAAATCTTTATGAATTTCTTTGTGATTTGAAGCAATTTCTTTTAATATCCGGCGTGCTTGTTCTATTTTATCAGAGCTTGTTGAATAAGTAACTCCAAAAGTTACTTTTAAAAGTCGTTTTTTAGCTTTGGAAACATTTGTTATTACGGCATTTGCGGCAACATTATTTGGTACTGTAATAAGAAAATTGTCCAAATCTCTAATTTTAGTGGAGCGAATATTAATGTCTTCAACATATCCTTCAATGCCGTCAACTTTTACATAATCTCCAATTTTATATACTCTGTCTGAAAGTATTGAAATACTGCCGAATACATTGGCAATAGTTTCTTTTGCCGCCATACCTACTGCCAAACCGCCGATTCCAAAACCGGCAATTATTGAAGAAACCGAATATCCCTGACTTTGTAATACTCCTGTGATAGCGATAAAAATTAAAACCGATTTTAATATTTTCATTAAAATAGGAACAAATCTTAAAAGCGGAGAATTTGATTCTTCACTTTTAATTTTATTCATCACTTTGGCATTAATGATGTCTATTATTTTAAATAGCACATAAAGTGCGATTATGTTTATTCCTACGGCTATCAGTCCTTTTTGAAGTGATGTGAGCATTTTTTCCTCTTTTTATATAATTATATGATATAATATAATTCATGGAAGAGTCATGCTGTTAATTGCGTGAAATTTTTACTTTTGTTTAAATTTATTAGGAATTATGTTCGAGTTTTTAAAAAAAAATATTAATATTATAAAATTTGTAATTATTTTGCTTTGTTTACTTAGCGGAATTGTCGCATTAAAGATTTTTCAGCCATATTCAAAAACAATAAAAATTTATAAGGAAGCGCTAAAAGATTATGAAAACGGCGACTATCAAAATTCATATTATCTTTTTTCTAAAGTGGGTTTAATTTCAAATTTAAAACCTATAGCGTTATATCGTCAAGCTCTTTGTGCAAAAGCTTTAGGAGATACAAGAGCAGAATTAAAAATTTATAAGGCTTTTTTGAGAAATTATCCTGTAAGTAAACTTACTCCCGAAGTTAAGTATGAGGCAGCGCAGCTTTTAATAGAAAATAATCCTAATGTTGCAAAGAAGTATTTTAGAGATGTGCTAAAAACCGAAAATGTTGATGATGATTATAAAATTGCATCTCAATATTACCTTGCTCGGATAGCTGCTAATAATGCAAGATATTCTCGTCACAAGCTTTCGGAGGAACAAAAAAAGAAAGTTGAAAAATATTTTAGAGAATATTTGCAGAAATATCCGGATGGCAGGCATGCGGTTAATGTTGTTTATATATGGGAAAAGTTTAATCCGGAATTATCTTCAAAAGATTTTGTTTTGGCGGCCAAAACTTATTATAATGCTAAAGATTATGATAAAGCAAAAATAATGCTTGAAAAATCTCAAGAAAAAGATAATTGGGCAATAAAAGCATTGGTTGCTTATGAACAAAAAGATTTTCCGATGGTAGTTTCTCTTGTGAAAACCGGTGTTGAAAAATACGCTTTAGATGTAAATATTGAAGATTATAAAAATGCTGTTGATGTTTATTTGAAAATTCCAAACACTTCTCTTTTAGAATTATTTTCTATAGCTCAGGGTCCGGGTAAAGATTATATCTGGAATTTAAAATGTTCTTCCTTAGCGTCAAATGAACAAACGGCATGTTATGGCGATTTATATTCAAATTTTCCTAAGGGAGAGTACGCGCAAGATGCATTGTTAAAGGTTTTTTCGAAAAACATATCAAATCATAATTATTCGCAAGCAAATCAAATCGGACAAGAATTTTTATTAAAATTTCCAAAATCGGAGAATGCTGGTTACGTAATGTTTTGGCTGGGTAAGATATCTCATGATAACAGATATTTTCAGAATGTAATTAATAATTATCCGGATAGTTTTTATGCGTATCGTGCCTTTTGGATTTTAAACAGAATTTCAGGTGCAACGGTGAGAACAAATTTAAATCTAAAACCTGTTATTTATCCTTATAAATTCCCGCGCAAGGGCGGAGTTTTATATAATTTAATAAAAGTGAATGACTATGAAATGATTTCAAAATATACTAAAGATGATTTTATAAAAAGTTGGGCACAGTATCAAAAAGGTGATTATTCTTCATCGTCATATTTAGCTCAAAAAGCTATGGATAAATTAGATCAAAAACCTGTTAAATCAGATATTCGTTGGCGTCTTGTTTATCCGCAAAATTACTTTAAACAAGTCCAAAATAATAATTCTGTAGGGAATAATTCAGCTTTAATTATGGCGATAATCAGAGAAGAAAGTCATTTTAATATGAATGCTCAAAGTGAGGTCGGAGCTTTAGGGTTAATGCAATTAATGCCTTCAACTGCGCGGGAAATCGGAGATAAATATGGTATAACGTTTAATAATATGGCATTATTAAATCCTGAATTAAATATAAAACTTGGCAATTTGTATTATGCGTCATTACGAAATTTACTTAAAAATGATGACGTATTATCAGTTGCAGCATATAATGGCGGTATAGGTTCGGTTAATAAATGGAAATCAGCTTTGGCTTATACCGATATAGATGAATTTATAGAGCAAATTCCATATCCGGAAACAAAAAATTATGTAAAAAAAGTTTTAAAAAGTTATTGGAATTATGTGAGGATTTATCAGCAAGAGTAATAAATCATACTTTTGGTTCATTACAATTTATATCTAATTGCTACAATTAACTTACTATGAAAAAGATTTTTATTATTATATCTGCTTTAATAATTAATTTGATATTTGCAAACCCGACTCATGCTATAAAAATAGGACTGCTTACGCAGGTAGAACAGGCGGGAATCGGGACAAATGTAAATGGCAGACTTATTGATGTTCATACAAATAAAACCGTTTGCGCACTTGACGCAATGAAAGGTTATATAATTGTTGTATATAACGACAAGCTTGCGATAAAAAGTGGCGGGCACTATTATACTTTAGGAACAGAGGCAGTTGTTGCAAGACCAGATAGTGAAGGTTTTGTTAGTACAAAAGGCCGATGGTATCGCGGAAAATTAATGCTAAAGGTTTCTGATGGCAGATTGACAGTTATTAATGACGTTGGCTTAGAAGACTATATTCGTGGCGTACTGCCATCAGAAATGTCTCCTTCATGGGAATACGAGGCTCTTAAAGCACAAGCAATTGCCGCAAGAAGTTATGCGTTAGCAAATTTAGGCAAGCAAGCAAAATACGGTTATGATTTAAAAGATAATACAGAAGATCAGGCCTATGGCGGGGCTTCAGCTGAAACAAACCGGACAAATAAGGTTATAGATGATACAGAAGGGCTTGTTTTAACTTATGATATGAAAATTATTTCAGCTTATTATTCTGCATCTGCAGGGGGTATGACAAATACAAATTCTTGGGGAAATAATTTGCCGTATTTGCATTCTGTGCCATCGTTTGATGATGATGTGAAAAAAAACGGGCATGGTGTCGGCATGTCGCAAAATGGGGCAAATAATCTTGCAAAACAAGGCTATAATGCATATCAAATTTTGCAATATTTTTATCAAAATGTAAAATTTGCGAAGTTAAATAATTAGCGAAATTCACGTAGAACAAGGATTTTATTGTATATAATGGGGTATATACTCGCTATATCAAGCTTTTTAAAAAAAGATTTTCCAAAACCCTTGACAGACTAAGCAAAAGTGCTATAATGATTTTGTCGATTACAAGTACTGCGGGAATGGTCCGTAGTTAAGGAAGAAGGAGGTTCGTAATGAACAAAGAAGAATTAGTAAAAGAAGTATCAAAAAAAGCAAAAGTTTCTCAAAAAGCAACTAGTGATATCTTAGCTGCTTTATTAGATACTATTGAAAAAACAGTTTCTAAAGGTAAAAAAGTTACTTTAGTTGGTTTCGGTACTTTCGAATCTCGTAAGAGAGCTGCTAGAACAGGTAGAAACCCTCAAACAGGTGCTACTTTGAAAATTGCTGCTAAGAAAGTTCCTGCTTTCTCAGCTGGTAAAAAATTCAAAGAACTTGTTAAGTAATTATATTTACAAGTGTAAAGAATTTGAAAGCGCTGTAAACTCTTGTTTACAGCGCTTTTTTGCCTGATAACTTGTATAAATCCTTGGTTTATGCTAATATATCAGTATAGCTTGGATAGTGAGGTATTATATGAAAAGTTCAACGTTAATAAGATCAATGCTTTCAAAAGAAAATATGGATATGATTGAAAGTTTATCCGAAGAAAATAGTGTTAATGAAACAAACGAAAATGTTAATCAATCTATTGAAGAATATGTCAGACCGGAGGGCGAAAAATCTAATTCGGTATTGAGTAAAGCTCAAGAAATAGATTTGTTATGGCAAAACTTTAAAACTGCGCAGTTTAGTAATAAATCCCCATCTGTATATGTAACAATGGGATTTATTTGCGGCGTTATTTCCACATTAATTGTTAGTGGAATTTTCGGATATTTTATTTCTAAACCGGATATAAAATTATCTTTGCCTAATTTTTCTTCTGGTGCTGTTGCAACTTCTGAAACAGTACAAGATGAAGCGGAAGAAGTTTCATCAAAAACACCGGATGAAAACGGGGAATCTTCGCTTGCACAACTACCTGAATCAGAGCAAGATGCGCAAACTTCCATTCAAGCCTTTTCCGGAAGTACAAAGCATGTAGTTTCTGACGGAGAAACTGTAGAAGGAATTATAAAACATTATTATGGTTCATATTCACCTGAAAAAGCTGAAAAAATAAGACAAGTAAATAATTTAAAATCTCTTGACAGAATTAGTATAGGTCAAGAATTAATTATTCCTGATGTTGGGGTTAATAATTAATTAGATGAATAAATTTATAAAATTTTTATTAGCATTTTCAATTTGCTTGAATTCTTATTGTGTTTCTTTTGCTCAGGATTTTGAGTGGAAGAATGATTTGCGCTCAAAATTTTTGAATAACGAAGCTGTTATTATGGAAATTAATATACGTTCATTCAATTCAAAAGATTTTAACGGCGACGGATTTATTCAAGAAAATAGCGGGGAAATCAGAGGTACATTTCTTAATGCTGTTGAAAGACTTGATGAAATTAAAAATCTCGGGATAAACACTTTACATATTTTGCCTGTTACTCCTACAGGAAAACTCAAAGCGATGGGAACGGCAGGAAGTTTATATTCGGCAGCTGATTTTGCCTCTTTAAATCCTGATATGTATGATAAAAATTCTTCGCTTACTCTTGAACAGCAAGCTCAAAAGTTTGTTGATGAGGCTCATAGGCGCAATATAAGGGTAATATTTGATTTACCAGCTTGTGCTTCGTATGATTTATTTTTGCAGCGTCCGGATTTATTTGTAAAAGGCCCTTCGGGCGAACCTGTTGTGCCTTCTGACTGGACAGATGTAAGACTTTTGTCAACAGGTACTGAGGATAAAATTGATTCAAATGTTTATGGGGTATACAAAGATTTCGTAAAATTGGCTCAAAGACTTGATGTTGATGGTATTAGAGCAGATGTTGCAACAAGTAAAACATCTGTTTTCTGGAAAGAATTAATCAATTATTCAAGAAACAAAGATCCTGAATTTTTATGGCTTGCGGAGGCTTCAGAATCTTGGGAAGGTAAAATTGCTCCTCAGGCAGTGTTTACGCCTTATAATAAATTGCTTGAAGCCGGATTTGACGGATATTATGGCTCGTTTTTCAATTTGAAAAACTGGAAAAATTCTTCGCAATTGTATACTCAAATTTTTTCTACGTTAAACGAATCAAAAAAATATAGTGATAAAAAAAGCGTCATCGGCAGTTTCACGACTCATGATGAAGTAAGCCCGATACTTATTAAAGGTCCGCAATTAAGTGAAATGATGATTTGGCTAAATGCAACTTTGCCAATAAATTCTTATTTTGTAGACGGATTTCAAACGGGAGATGATTATTTATATTTAATGCAAAATAAGCTTGCACCTTTAACATATACTGATGATAATATTTATTTTACTCATCGCGGACAGATTGATATTTTTAATTTGTCAAGAAAACCTGAAGGGCAAAATATTTCTATAAAAAATAATTTTATATTGGGTAATGATGTAAAAAAGAGTATTTTGCCGGTATTGAATAATGGTACTTTTACATCTTTAAAAACAAGAAATAATAACATATTTGGCTATTATTTTGAATATAATAAAAAAATGGTTTTAACTTTGGGGAATTTAGATTTTGATAATGCTCATAAAGTTGTTGTAAAAATTCCAAAATATACGAAAAAATCTACAGTTTTGCCATTGAAAATTACACAAATGCCGGAAATAAAATCCGGTAAAATCCATACTGAAATGAAACCCGGCGAAATTATGGTGTTGGTTGTAAATCTTTAATATTGCGACTTTTCTTTTATAAAATATTATCCATTTTTTTGCGCGATATATTTTATTTGCATTTTGTAACAATAAGCAATTTTTAAAGAGAAAAATACTTTATAAAAATGTAGGTTATAAAGTTAAAGGATTTTATTATGTCTTCAAATTGGATAGGAGCAATGGACGGCTTGGCTGCCGGCGGTGTAATTGATTTTGATGCCGCAGCATTTTTATTAGATCAAAAACCGAGATATATCGGAAATCCGCAATTAGAAAGATTGCCATTAGAACCTGATTTACTGCCTCCGGGGGTTAAATTAAAAGATATCCCTAAATTTGATGAATTTTCAAAAGAAGATAACATTGTTCAAAATCCGGCGTGGAAAAAATGGCTTTTTGGCGGTTTGGTATTTTCAGCTTTAACCGGAATCGGAATTGCAATTGCAACAAAAGGCAAAGGAATTAAACTCAGTGAAATCGGACAAAAAATTAAAAATTTTGACTGGAAAGCTTTAAAAAATAAAATTAAAATTCCGGATTTTATAAAAAATTTAAAATTTAAGAAATAAATCTGCTTTTATTTACAAAAGAAATATCGTTTAATTTTTGGGGTTGAATTTCAGGAATTGAAGTTTTCACCCCTTCATTTTTACTTTTCACTTCATAAGATTTTATAGAACGTTTGCCGGTCAAACGCTGCATAAAGTTGTAATATCCTTTTAAAAATCCTTTTGCATTATTTTGTTTATCTTCTATTGCAATTAATTCATCTCTTGTATGGGCTTTAATCGGAGTACCGACAGAACTTCTTGTTAAAATTTCACCTAATGTAGTATCTGCTAATGTTACCCAGCTCATTCCAAGAAGGGATGCGTTGTATGAATTTCTAAATGTTGAATTAAATAAATCAATTAACAATGTTTGATAGAACAGTCTTGAGCCTTCTTGAACAAATCTTTCTTTAAATTTGGTATTTGCACCTTCTTTGTCGTTACCATTTGATTTTAACATTACCATATTGTAATTATCTGTCATTAAGAACCAAATTGTTGCAATTGATGCAGCTGTTTTTGCAAGATTTGAAAGCTCAGCATTTGAAACACTCGACATCGAATCTTTATTAAAAGCGTTTGTCATATTGATTTTGATAAAATCTTCAAACTGTTTTTCTGTCATTTTGCCTTGAGCAAATTCTTCTGCTTTTTTGCTTATCTTACCGAAACTTTTTGCCAATGCATCAATTTCTTTAGCTGCACTTCTTGGTTTAGCTTTTCTGAACAGATTACCGATTTTTTCATCAATCATCCAATACGGAAGTGTTACGGTATTCCACATAAATTTAAACGGTGCAATTACAAAATTAACAAACGGTTTTGCTTTTTTATCTTTCATTCCCAAATCTATAACTTGCTTACCGTCAATTTCTTTTAATGCTGTTTTACCGACTCTTTCATATTCATTTGCATATTCTGCGTAACCATTTTCACGTAATACATTAACTGTTTTTTGAAATTTTCCAGCGTCTATAATATATTTTTCGCTTGTAAGATTTTTATATAATTGAGTAAACGGTCTGTATATTACTTTATCCTCAAATGTTTTAACCGCATTTTTAGTATTTAACTTGTCTAAATCAACGCCTAATTTATTAAGCTTTTCTGTATTCATATTTTGGAAATATTTAAGTGCTTTATTTTTAATAACAGGTAAATGTTTAAAACCTTTAATTCCATATCCCAAACTAAGAACTACAGCTGACGCCTTCATCAAAGTATCAAATGATAACAACGGTTTTTGAGCTTCTTTGGGTTTATTATTTAGTATTCCTGTAGAAGAAACCTGAGAATTATTTTGTTTAACCGGTTTAATTTTTGCTTCCGGAGCATTAATTTTTTCATTTTCAGCTCTTGCTTCCTCCGGTGTTAATCTTGTAATATGCTTACCGTTAGATAAACGAGAGAACATTTCCGTTACAAGAACGGTAGTTCCTGTCATAAACATAATACCGGCTTTTGAACTGTTAATGAATTTTTGAAATGCACCCATGGTTATTAATGTTAACCAACCGCTTGTTAAAATTCTGCTTGTTTCCTGCTTAAATCTTGTTTTTCTTTCATTATCTGCGGCATTTGGATCATCATCCATCATTCTTGACAAGTTGTAAGCATCATTTGCAAGGAATATTGCAGGAGGCAAACCTGAAACTAACCTGTTTAAAGCTCTTTCATGTTTTGTATCATAATTTCCTGTTTTAAAATCAAATTGTTTTGATGTCGTTTGAAAAACGCTTTCACGCATGTTATCATCAACACTTTTGACAATAGCTTCATATTCTTTGCCTTCAGGATAAAGACCATTATGAGATTTTATATATTTTTTAACAACTTCGGCAATTTTGTCTTGCCTGTATGTTATCATCCCCGATAAAGAATTTATTTTTTTATCAATTTTTGAACGCTGTCTGATATTTTTAAAAAAATCAAGATTTAAAATATTTTTTGATATATTTTTAAATCCCGGAACTTTACCGAGTAATTCAACCATTCCGTTAAGAACATCTCCCGGTAAAATTTTGAACGGATAAATAATGCCGTCCCATGCCAAATGAGGAATAGTTTTTTTATTAATAGTAATTACATCGCCTTTAACTGATATTAATTTACCGGCCCAATCAGGACGAGACTCAATGTCTTTTAATAAATCATCGCCAAGTCCGTAAAGATAATTTTTTGAAAATTCCAAAAATTCTTTTTTACTATATGTCCCGATATTTTTATAAGCCCTAAAAGAAAGACCTTTAAAACTCAAATTTGAAGTTTTGAAAGGTCTCTTAATATCTTGATAGGTGTTTTGCGGATAGCTATTTTGTTTGGTGACAGGAATTCCGATTTCATGGGATAGATACCCCTGCTTCATTCGCTGTTTATCTATTCGAAATCTTGTCACACTATCCACTAACATCTTTTTAAATCCATTTTTTCTATTCTTATCGATACTAAAAATTAAAGCAAGTTTTTTTTGCTAAATGTTTACGGAAATTTACAAAATTTTAAAACATTCAAAATTATAGCTGTATACAGCTAATAAATTGCTGAATTAAATACTTAATTTATTTTTTATACCAAGTTTTAAAATTTTGAATTTCATTAAATAATTCTTCATAATCTCCGTTAAATTGCACGCATCTGTCGTCTATATGCAGCCATGCCGGTTCTTTTACATTTGTAATATCGGAAATATACTTATTTAAATTGTGTTCAATAAACCATTTGGACGCTAAAAGCCGGTTTCTTGTCGTAAATATTTTTATTTCATAATTCACACTTATTTTTTTTAAAAAATTTTTTGCTCCCTTTAGAGGGGGCGGAATAAAATTAGCATCAAAATTGCCGTTATATTGATTTAATACTCCGTCTAAATCCAATAATATTGTTCGTTTATATTTCACTGTAAACCTCCGACTTACAATAAAATTATAAAACAAATATTTCAAAATAACACGCTCAGTTTGTTAAAAACAATCACATTTATTACAACAATCTGTATATGAGCAAAGAAGAAAATCTTAAAAAATTTGGGAAAAGACTACGGGAATTAAGAAAACAAAGAAAATTAACCCAAGAAAAACTTGCTGAAAAAATAGGATTATCAACTAATTTTATCGGAATGGTTGAAAGAGGAATAAGAAATACAACCATTGATAACTTATTTAAAATATCTAAAGCTTTAGAAATTAAATTATCTAAATTTTTTGAAACATTATAAACAATAAATAAAACATACTTGCCCAACAATACTATTCATTTTTGCAGATTTATGTTATAATAGCCTTGTAATGAGGGAGTTTTTATGTTGAATAAGAACAACAAAACTGATGTTATAGTTGTTGGTGCCGGTCCTGCGGGCATAGCTTGCGCCATTACACTTGCACGTGCGGGTAAAAATGTTGTCCTTATTGAACGTGGAACTTTTGCCGGAAGTAAAAATGTTTTTGGCGGCGCAATTTATACCCAACCGACAAAAGAAATTTTCCCAAACTTTGAAGCCGAAGCACCTCTTGAACGTCACAATATAGCACATAATTTTATTATTCTCGGAGAAGAAGATTCTACTACAATTTCTTACAGGAAATCCGGAAATGGCAGCTATAGTGTAATTCGTGCAAAATTTGACCGCTGGATGGCGGAGGAAGCAAAAAAGGCGGGTGTTATCCTTGTTGAACAAACTGTTGTGCGTGATCTTATTAAAAACGGGACTTCTGTTGTCGGAGTCAGAACAGAGCTTGAAGAATATTACGCAGATATTGTTGTTTTGGCTGACGGTGTAAATTCTTTATTGGCAAAGCAGACAGACTTAAGAAAAGATATTGATACAAAAGATGTTGCGCTTAGTGTTAAAGAAGTTATTAAACTTGATAATGATGTAATCAATCAAAGATTTAATGTAAAAGAAGACGAAGGTGTTATCGGTCAAATTTTTGGCGGCCCAATGCTCGGAATTTTAGGTTTGGGCTTTATGTATACAAACAAAGATTCTGTTACAATCGGACTCGGTGTTACATTAAACGATTTAGTCGAAAATAATTATCGCCCGTTTGAGCTTTTGGAGCAATTAAAACAGCATCCTTCAATTGCGCCGCTAATTGAAGGCGGTACACTTAAAGAATATAGCGCGCATTTAATTCCTGAAGGCGGTTATAAAAAAATTCCAAAACTTTGTGATAATGGTGTTATGATTGCGGGTGATGCAGGAATGCTGGTAAATAACCTTCATTGGGAAGGGACAAATCTTGCAATGATTAGCGGTAAACTTGCAGGAGAAACCGCAATAAAAGCTATAGATTCTCAAAATTTTTCCAAAAAATTCTTATCACAATACGAAAAGTCTTTAAGAAATTCTTTTGTAATTAAGGATATGCATACATATAAAGATTTGATGGATATTTGTCATCAAAGACAAAAAGCATTTCTGGATTACTATTTAAGAAAGATTAATGCATTTTTTGAGATGTTTACAACAGTTAATAGTGTTCCTAAACGGGAAAATTATTGGACATTTATAAAAAGTATTTTTACTGACAGAAAAATCATCGAACTATTTAAAGATTTCTTTGCAATTATCAAATTATTATGGAGTATTTTGTTATGAATATAGATAAAAAATTGTATACATTAAAATACTCGCCTGATTCCGAGTCACATTTGCATCCTGATAAAGAACAATGTAAATTATGTGTAAGCAGAAATTGTACTTATATTTGCCCTGCGGGTGTTTATGAGTGGAATGAAGAAAAACAAGAATTAATAATAAATTATGAAAATTGCCTTGAATGCGGAGCATGCAGAATAGCATGTGAGCGAAAATGTCTTGATTGGAAATATCCTAAAGGGACAAAAGGTGTAACGTTTAAACAAGGTTAAAATAAAAAAGGAGACGGAAGATGAAGGAAGAATACTCAAATCAACAAAGACGCTGGTATGATAAAGACCCTGTATTATCAGAAGCAGTCAGGACATTAGAAGAAACTGATGATCAGACTCAAATCAGAGTTGCACTAAATTTAATTAAAATTATTATTGAACATAATATTGAAGACGAAAAATTTGAAGCAGTTGACGATATCATTAATGCTGTAGGTTCAGGTCTTGAGGATAACAGACGCGGCAGATGGTATGACATTGATACAACTTTAAGAACAGCTATGAATATGCTTCAAAATTGCCCGCCGGATACTCAAAAAGAAATTGCAAAAGAAATGGCAAAAATGGTTGTTGATAAAATCAAAACCAATGAAGATGATGAAGAATAAATTTTTATATCATTTTCCTATAAATGGCGTATAGCAAAGAATTCATATTTATCTTAAAATGAAAATATGGAATATTATGCTTCTTTAGACACTGAAGATAAAGAATTGAAAGCAATCGGCTTAGAATTAATGTTTCTTACGCCTGAAAAATATCAGGCAGAAGACGGTATAACGGCCGTTGAGTTAGCTAAACGTGTTAATTTATCTTTAGAAATTGTCAAAAAAAAGCTTAATATTTTAAAAGATAAAGGTCTTGCCTGCGTTAAAGGAATAAATCCGAAATATTGGACTTTTAATCAATATAATTTTCAACGCTTGCCTGAAGATGATGAAATATTCCTGCTTCTATGCAGCTTTGACGATGTAGATTTTGACAAGTATTTTTCCTATTAAATACAAAAAAAGTAGGATATATTTTTCAAATCAAATATGTTATTATAATAATGCCCTAAAGTGTTAAGGAGAAATGATGCCGCAAAGCACAAATCAATATCAAAAGCCTTTGACAACAAAGATAAATTCTTCCGGCAATATTGAAATTGGAGGATGCGATCTTGTTGAATTGGCAGATAAATACGGCACTCCTTTGTATGTTATAGATGAAACGACACTACGTGAAATTTGTAATGATTATAAAAAGGCATTTAAGGCTTATCCGAAAACGCATATAATGTATGCTTCAAAAGCTCTGTGTACAAGCGCTGTTGCAAAAATTATTTCAAATGAAGGACTTGGTTTTGATACCGTGTCAGCCGGAGAAATTTATACTGTTTATAGAGCAGGCGCCGATATGTCAAAAGTTTTGTTTAACGGAAATAACAAATCTTTTGATGAATTAAATTTAGCACTTGATTTAGGCGTTGGCAGAATTTCTGCAGATAATTTCTTTGAACTTGCATTACTAAACGAAATTGCCCAATCTAAAAATAAAACGGCAGATATATTACTAAGAATTACTCCGGGAATTGAATGTCACACACACGAATATATACAAACAGGGCATTTAGATTCAAAATTTGGGTTTGATTTAACTCAAATTGATGACGCTATAGATCTTATTCAAAATGAATACAAAAATTTGCGCCTTCGCGGGCTTCATGCGCACATCGGCTCTCAAATTTTTGAAACAAATATTTTTCCTGATGAAATTGAAATTATGGCAAAAGAAATTGCCCGCATAAATCAAAAATTTGGCATAGCATTAAATGAAATAAATATCGGCGGAGGAATAGGGGTAAAATATACCGAACAAGATCAACCTCCTTCAACATATGACGTTGCAGATATTATTATTAAAAAATTGAATAAAGTTATTGAGAAATATAATATTGAACCTCCTGAATTATTCTTAGAACCCGGCAGAAGCATAATATCAACTCCCGGAGTAACATTATATACTGTGGGAAGTTCAAAACAAGTTCCAAAAGGCAGAAAATATGTAGCTGTAGACGGCGGAATGGCAGATAATCCCCGCCCGAGCCTTTATCAAGCACAATATTATGCCGAAATTGCAAATAAAAAAGTTTCCACCGAAAAAGAAACTGTGACAATTGCAGGCAGATATTGCGAATCCGGTGATATTTTAATTAATTCAATCGAACTACCAATTCTTGATGAGGGTGATATTCTCTGCATATATAATACCGGAGCTTATAATTATTCAATGGCATCAAATTATAATAGGGTTCCGAAAGCTGCTATGATTCTTGTAAATAATTCAAAATCCGATATTATTATAAAAAGAGAATCTTTAGATGATTTAATTGCACACGATATAATTCCTGACAGGTTAGAAAAATGATAGAAAATATATTCTTTACAATTCAAAGCTTAATAGCAAACGGGCACTTGTACATACAAGATACTTTTGGTTGGAAAAATATATTTGAAGTAATTATCATTATAGCGATTTTGACTGTCTTTTATAAAAAGTTTATTAAAAATACTCATTCTGAAAAATTTGTAAAAGGTGCATTTGTTCTTGTATTTTTATGGATGATTTCAGAGGTATTAATTGCATTGGATTTGCAGATATTAGGGGTATTTTTACGTTCAATCGTTGTTTTTGTTGCATTAAGTTTAATCGTAATTTTTCAGCCTGAATTAAGACGATTTTTAGGATATTTAGGGCAATTAGACTTCTTTAAAAAATTTTTTGAAAATGATAAAAAGCGTCCCGAAAATAAATCTATTGATGTTGTAAAAGAAATTGTAGAATCCGTAAAATATCTTTCTAAATCTCATACCGGAGCTTTAATAGTATTTCAAAATGATTTAAGTAATACATATCATGACGTTGGAACAATATTAAATGCAGATGTTTCAACTGAATTAATTTTAACAATTTTTCATGTAAATACGCCTTTGCACGATGGTGCAGTTGTAATAAGCGGTTCAAAAATCATTTCTGCGGGGGTATTATTGCCTTTAACGGATGATCCGAAATTAAGTTGGAAATACGGTACCCGCCACAGAGCTGCAATAGGAATGACAGAATCAAGTAGCGCAGCTTGTCTTGTAGTTTCGGAAGAAACCGGAGATGTATCTATCGCTCTTGACGGAACTTTAAAAAAATATGACGATATACCGACTTTAAAGTCAGATTTAGAAAATATTTTAGGTTGTAAAGAAGTTGAAAATAACGGCAAAAATAATTTTTTCAATTTAGAGAAAATTATTACTGTAAATAAGAAAAAAGAGAATTAAATTATGACAAAGGAGCAGATTATAAAACTTATAAATAAAGTATTCTATATCACATTTGGTGCTATAATTACGGGTTTTGGTCTGGCTTCATTTTTATCTCCAAACAATATAATTGACGGCGGAGTTATTGGTATTTCAATGATAATGAGCTATATTGCACATTGGAATTTAGGTCTTTTAATTATTTTGTTAAACTTGCCTTTTGTACTGTTGGCGTGGAAGAAAATGGGAACAAAATTTGTAATATTAACCGGATATGCAAATATTATTCTTGCTCTTTCAGTTAACTTTTTTAATTCATATAAAGTTACAAATGATTTACTTTTAGCGACAGTATTTGGCGGTATCATCCTCGGTTTTGGGGTTGGAACTATATTAAAAAGCGAAGCCTCTCTTGACGGAACAGAAATGCTTTCTCTCATTGTTTCCAGAAGATTCGGTTTTTCGGTCGGAGAATTTATACTTATAATCAATATATTTATTTATGCCGCCGCAGGAATGGTTTTTGGATGGGAAAGTGCAATGTATTCGGTTATGACATATTTTATAGTGTCAAAAGTAATAGACAGTGTACTGGAAGGCTTTAACAGTTCAAAATCTGTCAGAATTATCAGTTAAAATTCTGAAGCTATAGGAGAAGCTTTAATTGAAAAGTTAGATATCAGCGTTACATATTTGCAAGGCATTGGCGGATACACGGGAATGGAAAAAAGTTTAATTTATTGTGTAATATCTCGTCTTGAAATGCCAAAAATGCTTGATATTGTTAAAGACATGGATCCTAAAGCATTTGTTTCGGTTGTAGATGTACACGAAGTTCATGGCGGAAGAGTTTAATAAAAAAGATTAACAAATAGACACTTTCGCAAAAACATTATATAATATTTACAAAGAAGAGGAAAAATTAATGGCGAAAAATAACGATACCGTACCTATAGAAGTTACTATTTTAACGGCAGATCATGATATTAAAGGGGTTGTGCACGTTTCAAAATATACAAATACAAATAGAGAACTTACTGATCTTTTAAATGATAAAGAAAGAAGATTTTTGGCGGTAACTAATGCTGAAATATACCCTCGCACAGGAAGCCAATCTCCAAGAAGATATAATTTCCTCGAAATTCACATGGATTACGTTTTAATGGTTCATCCTACAAGTCAAGCAGTATTCAGAGATTCGGGAAAAACTCAAGAGGATATTGCAAGATTTAAAGAATTAAGATTTAAATTAAATCAAACAAAACCGTTCTAATTTTGCGCCTGCGTTGTATTTACAACAGCATAGGCATTGAAATCTAAAGAGCCGTATATTATTTTAACGGTATTTTCGTCTTGAATAAAAAGTTTTGCAAAAAGAATTTCGTCTTCACCAAAATCTTGATCAGTTTCGATTGCCGGTAATTTTGCCATTAAATAATGTGCCTGAAAAAATTTTAAAACCGGTTGATTCCCAACAATTTCGCCTTTAACTTGATAATGACCGACAGGTAAAATATTCTCTCCGATTTTCAAATCAAACGGAACGCAAATAACAGGGAGTGTATCTTTTGCGGTTGTTTCTGTTTGTATTTGTTCAGTTTCGTTACTTTCACTAAAAGCTTCGCCTCTAGGTCTTTTCCAACGTTCTATACGGTGTTTCCATTTATTCACTTTAGCGTCTTTTTCCTCAATAGCTTTTTCGAATTCTTCATCCGAAACAGGTTTCACTTCTCGTTCAAGATCAGGATGCTGAATATCCCAAAATTCACCCACAGATGAAAAATCCATATCATCTGCCAAAACAGGAATGGATGTAAAGACTAACACTATTAATAACGTCAGAAATTTTTTCATACCATTATCATAATAATTTTTTTCTAAAAGTAAACCCGACGTTTATATGAATTAATTTTGAATTTCAGCTTCTTCCGGTTCGAAAATAAGGTATAATTTCGTAATTCTTGCCCCATCCATTTCTTTAACCGTAATTCTAAAGCGGTTATACTCTATACTGTCACCGATTTTTGCAATACGTCCAAGTTCTTTTGTAACTAAGCCTGCAATAGTATCGACATCTTCAACTTCGAGAGATTCTTCCGGAAGGTCGAATTTATTTTCTAATTCGTCAAGCCTCATCATTCCGTTTACGAAATAATGATTTGGCTTAACTTCTTTAATATCAATTTCTTCATCAATATCAAATTCATCCTGAACATCGCCAAAAATTTCTTCTAAAACATCTTCAAGCGTAATTATACCGGAAGTTCCTCCAAATTCATCTACAACAACTGCCATTTGGCTGCGTGTTTTCTTAAACATTTTTACAAGATTGTCAAGAGTAATTGTCTCCGGTACAAGTTGAATTTTTCGCTGTATTTTTTCTATCGGACAAATCTCATTATTTAAAGACAATTGAAATAAATCTTTTACGTGTACCAAACCTGTAATATGGTCAATATCTTCATCATAAACAGGATAACGTGTATATTGATTTTCCGAAGCTAATTTGTTTAATTCTTCAAGCGGCATATCTTTTGGAACACAAACCATATCCGTTCTCGGAGTCATTACTTCGTGAGCCGTTAAATCAGAAAACTGAAATACATTGTGAAACATATCTTTTTCAGTTTCGTTCAAAACACCTTCGTCATAGCTTGTATCAACCAGCAAATCCAAATCTTCAATAGTATGAACTGTTCTGAGCGATGAATTTGTCGGAATATTAAATGCTTTTAAAATCCCGTTACAAGATTGATTTAACAACCAAACAAAAGGTTTTGAAATTTCCATAAAAGCGTTCATAGGTTTTGCAACATACAAAGAAATCTTTTCAGGATACTGCAAAGCAACACATTTTGGCACCTGTTCTCCTATCAAAACGTGCATAAATGTGATTACAAAAAATGCAATAACGGCACTTATTGTATTTGCAATATATCCACTTGCGGAAGGGAAATTAACAAGAATCGGAGCTAAAATTTTTTCAACAGTCGGAGAACCAAACCAACCAATACCAATACTTGCAATAGTAACACCCACCTGAACAGCCGCAATAAATACATTTATATCGTCAAGCGCTTTTAGTGTAAGCTTCGCATCGACATTTCCGTCTTTTGTAAGCTGTTCAATCTTTGCTTTTCTTGCTCTGACAATAGCAAACTCCGCCAAAACAAAAAATGCATTAACCAATAACAGTAAAAAAACTATAATCAAATTGACGACGACTGCGTCCGCTTGTGATGTATCCATTATTATAAATTTAATCCTTTGAAATTTATTATATTATCATAATAGTTTAAATGCAATAGGGCGGGTGACAGGGGTAAATATACAGAATTAACAAAACATAGGGCGGGGATTTTATCCCAGCCCGACCTAAATGAACTTATCGCCCTATCGCCTTATAGACTTATCGACTTATTGCCTTTAATTAAGCTACTTCGCTACGCAAACCGCTCGGATAGTGGAAGCAGAACGATTAGAGTTATGTCTATACGTGCTCGAACTATAGAAATACCGGCCATATGCGTGGTTAACGCTAAACTCTAAACAGGA
>CAYVSD010000033.1:0-22054 GCA_964453315.1 uncultured Muribaculaceae bacterium
GACTACCGGGCGAGCCTTTATTTAAGCTATAAAGCCCCCCCCCCGAGGTTGAAATGCAGTCAGAGAGCGGGTTTCAGGCTGGTTGAATAATTCTTGTTCTTGCATCTGTTCCTCGCTTTCCTTTATTTTTTTCATGTGTAAACTTTAGTTATTTTTACATAACTCCTATTTATTATTATAAGATATTTTTGAAAAATTACAAGGGTAGAATAAAAAATTAATTTATATTCTATATAGATTCTCTTGTCTTGACTCTAATCTCTTCATCAATCACAAAAATTTCATCGATTGACGGAGTTTTAACTACATTATGAGCCCCAAGCATCTTCTCCGTAATCGTATAAATATCATAAAGCTTTATTCTGCCCTGCAAAAACGCAAAAACGGCTTCTTCATTTGCAGCATTCAAACAAACCGTAGCGCTTCCGCCCATTCTCCCTGCATCATAAGCCATTTTTAACGACGGAAATTTATCAAAATCCGGCTTTTCAAAATCTAATCTTGATGCCTCTACAAAACTAAAACTCTTTGATTTTATACCCTCAAAACGTCTTGGGTAACTAATCGCATACTGTATAGGAATATGCATACTCGGCAATCCAAGCTGAGCAACAACGCTTCCGTCAACATATTCTATCGCAGAATGAACTATACTCTGAGGATGAACCACTACTTCTATTTTGTCATAACTCATATTGAATAAATGATGCGCCTCAATAACCTCTAAGCCTTTATTCATAAGTGTTGCGCTATCTATAGTAATTTTTTTACCCATATTCCAACGAGGATGTGCAAGCGCTTGTTCAACAGTAGCCTGTTTCATCTCCTCAACTGTCTTATTTAAAAACGGCCCGCCGCTTGCTGTAATAATCAATTTTTCAACCTGTGACAAATCCTTTATACATTGATGAATTGCACAATGTTCACTATCAACAGGAATAATACTAACTCCCGCATTCTTAGCTTTTTGCATAACGATATCACCCGCCATTACAAGCGTTTCTTTATTGGCAAGCGCAATATCTATGCCGTTTTCAATCGCCTTCAAAGTAGGCTTCAAACCAACTTTTCCCGAAACAGCAACCAAAATAATATCATTCTCTTTATCAGAACAAATTTTTTCTAATCCTTCCGCCCCGTGAAGAATTTTTGCATCCCCAAAATCGTCATTCTTGCTTGTTGCACAATGACAAACATATTTTGGTTTAAATTTTTGCGCCTGTTGCATTAATAATTCAACATTATTTCCGCCGGCAAGTGCAACTATTTCAAATTTGTCCGATAATTTTTCCAAAACTTCCAAAGCTTGGCGACCTATTGAACCCGTCGAACCAAGTATACTAATTTTTCTTTTTTCATTAATCATAATCCGATTATATAACAAAATTATTTTTGAGAATTTTCAATTTCTGAGGCAACAGGTAATGCAAAATAAAAACTTGAGCCCTTATCTTCTTCACTATCACACCATATCATGCCATTATGAGCCTTAATAAGTTGTTTTGCAATCGGCAAACCGAGACCTGTTCCGCCAACTTTTCTGGTAAGAGAATTTTCAATCTGGGTAAACTGCTCAAATGCTTTTGGCATATTTTCCTGTTTAATCCCGATACCTTCATCTTTTACACTAACAACAACATAATCCCCGCGTAAATATCTCGCATCATCTTCAAAATAAGAATTTACATGAATATTGCGCGCATTCTTAAGTTCAGATTTAATAGTTATATTTTTACCCTGAGGAGTAAATTTCATAGCATTCGAAACAAGATTTGTCAAAACTTGACCCAATCTTTGAGAATCTGCATAAATCTCAGGTAAATTATCCGTTTCTTCAGATGTAAAGTTTATATTATTCTCTTTGGCAACATAATCAAAATTATTTTTTACATTCTCAATAACAGAATGAATATTCATAAGTTTGTAATTGAAATCCATTTTGCCGGCTTCTATCTTATTAATATCAAGAATGTCATTTATAATATTGGTTAAATTATCAATATTACGCTTTGCCATATTAATAAATTTTATGGCATTTTCGTTTAATTCGCCGCATTTCCCGCTCGAAAGAATTGATAATGCATTTTTTACAGGCGTAAGCGGAGTTCTTAATTCGTGAGATACAATTGAAATAAATTCGGATTTAATACGTTCAAGTTTTTCAAGCTCTATATTTTTCTCGATTATTTCTTTATATAAACCTGCACTTTTTAACGGCAAAGAAACCTGCCTTACAATAGTTTGAAAATACGCAGCATCATCCGTTGTGAAAGGTTTTTGTTTAAATATCTCAATACACCCAAAAAACTGATCCCCCAAATCAATCGGAGCAAACATATTATCGTATTGAAAAATAGAAAAAGTGAATTTTTCATGCGGATTTTTAATATTTTTGATAATTTTCAAATTCCTGTCATCTATCTCAAACGGAATTTCTTTATCCTCAAAAAGCGACTTATAATTAAGAATTGCACGAAATTTCAAAGCGTTTACTAGTTCTTCCGAAATGTCATAAAGCGAATTTAAAATAAGAACCGGCTCATTTTCAAAACCAAAAGATATTGTACTTGTTAAATCAAAACTCAATGATTTATCAAGCCCCTCCGACATATATTCTAACAATTCCTTTGTATCTAAAGTCCCGGAAAATTGAGAACTCGTATTGTATAAAACATTTAATTTATACAAACTGTCAGCAAGATCTCTGTTTCTTTCAAATGCTTTATCAAGATTTTGTTTAGTCTGAAGATATGTATTTATAGTTGATAATAACAATGACTGAGGAAAATCAGTTAATATAAAACCATTAATACTTTTTGAAACTTCATCATCAACATCATGCCCCTGCGTAAGCAAAAGAATTTGAGCATTTTCTAACCGCGCTCTGATCTTTTTTACCGTCAAAAGCAAATTCATCATCTGAATATTCTCATCAATTATAAAAATATCAGGCGTTTCAACTTCAATTAAATCAAATACAGAAGTGTCCGTACAACAAGAATTGAAAGAATAATTTTTATCTATCGCATTTTTATATTTTTTAATAACGGAATCATCTTCCGAAATCAGTAATATCTTCCCCATACCTTTATTCTAAAGCGTCTAAAGGTTTTGGCAAATAAGTAAAAAATATTACAAAATATAAATTTTAAAAAATTTTATAAGAGCTTTTGTACATTTTACAAAGACAAAAATGCTTTAATACAAAGTGTTTATCACCTGTCAATATGGGGGAAAATACGTAGGTATTTTCCCGACTTTTCAAAAAAAATAAAATGAGTATACTAAATTGTGTAGTCGGTTAAGGCTCACGCTCGGAGGCAACAAAAGCCTCTAAAGAAGATTATTCTTTCGATAGCAAAGCTGTTTACCGAAATCCGTACAAAAAAGAAGTGTGTCAGATGGGATATATTCATTGCTGCTCGGGTTTGCATAAAACAAAAACGTTTATGCTCTCTCCGCAGGATAAATATGTTATGTGTGAATTAGATTATTTAGCCAAATGTCCGGTTTGCTTAAATACAATAGTTCAACTTACAAGAATAGATAAAAATAACGTTTTATCCACAGTCAGGTATAAAAATTTAGCTGCAAAAAAATTTTTTGAAAAAATCAAACCAAAAATTTTATACGAAGAAAAATATATAGATTATTCGGAATATAAAAGAGGTTCTTTCTACCTGAATTACAACGAATATGGTGTAAAAAAAAGATGCTACTCAAATTTTTCAAATTTAAAAATAGGCTTAAACTCCACTTTCTAACTTAACTGTATCTCCAGTTATTTACCCTAATCTACAAAGGGGAAATCGCACATAGAATAATGTTTTCCCCTTTATTTTTTTGAATGGAAATATTATTAATTAAAAATATATTTATTTTGTTAATACTTAAATTATAACCGGAATCGGAAGGAAGTTGGATGAAGCTATCACACAGAGAACACGCTGTGTTTACTCTTATTGCATGCGGACTAACTGATAATGAAGCTGCAATAAAATTAAAAATCTCACCGCGAACCGTCGAAAAACACATGGCGTCAGTGATTTTAAAATTAAATGCTAAAAACAGGGTTAATGCGGCTGTTTTATACATGCGCCTCAACCCGAATTGGAAAATACAACAAAGGTATGTTTTATGATAAAAAAAATTGTTATTCACTGGACTGCAGGACAATATTATCCCACCTCTTTTGAAAAACAGTTTTATCATTTTTTAGTAGACAAGGAAGGCCGAATATACAACGGATTATACTCTCCCGAAGACAATAATGATTGCAGCGACAAAAAATATGCTGCGCATACGGGAGGAGGAAACACCGGTGCAATCGGGATTGCAATGTGCGCTATGGCAGGATTTAAATCTCGGAATTCAGTCGGTAATTATCCAATTACACCAATACAATTTGAATCCTGCATGGATTTTTGCGCTCACCTCTGTCACAAATATAAACTTGATATTACCCCCCAAACTGTTATGACTCATTATGAATTTGGACAAAATCATCCAAAATCAACGAGCTACGGAAAAATAGATATTATATATCTCCCTCCATACAACTGGGTTTCAAAAGAAGATATCGGAAGCTTCATAAGATCTAAAATTCGCTGGTACTACGCAAAATTAAGAGGTTAAATTTATGGAAATCAATTATTTTAATTTATCCGGAGGCATAAACCAAGCTTCCACTAAAACCGAACTGGGAACTACTCAAAAAATTCTTTTTTGGTCAGATTCTAAAAACATTGAAATTTACAACAACAAAGGTATCGTAAAACAAAAGGGTAATACTATTTTATTAAGTTTGCCGCAAGAAGATAATATTACAGGGATGTGCGAAATGGAAGCTGACGGGCATTATAAACTTGTAATAACAACTTATTCCGGAAAAATCTATATATATTCTCAAAATGACAATTCACTAACCTGTCTTAATAAAATATTAAACGGCAAAAAAGTACAATTTGCTGCATTTTTAAGGGGTATCATTGTCGCTACTGAAGCCGATGAAATGTTTTATATAAAAAATAATTCCCATTATACTATTGAAACTTGTAATTTAGTTAATACTTCAGGAAATCCTTTTTATCCGGACTGCATAGCCGTGTATAAAGGACGAATATGGTGTTGCGATAAATCAACAATTTATTATTCCGCACTCGGCACATATAACGATTTTTCTACAGAAAATGATGCCGGTTACATCAATGATTTCCACACAGATACCGCAGACATAATAGGAATGAATATATATAAAGATTATCTTGCAGTTTATAAAAAGGAAAGAGTATATCTCTTAACAGGAACTACACCCGACGACTTTAGCATTTTACCGTTTGCTGATAAAGGCGCATACTCGAAATCATCTATTATAAATGTTGATAACAAACAATATTTCTTGAGCAATGGAATTTTTGCCCTTGAACAAGTCGGAGAATTAAATCAAATACGCTTAGGCTCAGAAATTTCTTTAAATATCAAAACAGAATTTGAAAATTTTGATAAAAACAGAATAAACGAAACTATCGCACTTCACTACCAAAACAAAAACCAAATGTGGTTTTTATTCCCATACAAAGACAATCCGTATCTACAAACAATATGGATAAATGATTATGTCAACAGAGCGTGGTACAAAAGAGTTTTACCTCAAAATATTACAACTGCGGCAATCTTTCATAACCAAGTTGTAACAGCAGATTCAGACGGAAATATTTATATTGAAGACTTTGGAAACACTTTTAACGGTACACCGATTGAATTCATGTGGAAATCTCCGTTTTTATCTTTAAATGATGTTCACCACAGAAAATTAATCGAAGAATTTTATTTTATACTTGATAATTCTTACGATAATAAATTTAACTTTTCCGTTTACAAAGATTATGATGCTTACACAAAAGATGACATTGAGCTTATATATTCAGACAATTTTAATTTATTAGTTTGGGCTGATGAAAATTCTCCGGATAGTAAAAATTACTATTGGGCAAGAGAAGAAGATGAAATCCCTGTTTGGACTATCGGAACAGATGTTTTAGAAAAAGCTGAAATCTGCGGCAGCTGTTATTCGGTTCAACTTTGCGTCGAAGGCTCAGAATTAAATGACAATTGCGCAATCATAGGACTTCAATTTAGAGAAATATATAAAGACGAATAAAAACCTCATTACTCATATATTTAGTTAACACTCAATTTGTAAAATGAAAGGAAAAAAAATGACAGATTTTACAACAACTTACTCTGCTTTTATTCCGGAATTATGGAGTAAAAAGCTCAACACAATGCTTGAAAAAAATTGCGTTATGATGCAATGTGTAAACAGAAACTGGGAAGGAGAAATTCAACAACAAGGTGACACCGTAAAAATTATTAAACCTGCAGATGTCACAGTTTCTACACTTACGACAGATAATATTACATATTCTGCTCTTACACCAACTTCTTTAGATTTGGAAATCAACCAAAAGAAATTCTTTGCTTTCAAAATTGATGATGTGGCTAAAGCCCAAGCAAGCTCGGATATTATGGAAGCTCACTTAAATAATGCTAAAAAAGCCATTGAAGAAGTACAGGATTCTTATTTATTAGCTTTACATACTGATGTCAAAGCTGCAAATACTATTGGTACAACAGCGTCTCCAGTAGCATTAAACAAATCAACCATTTATTCAAAATTCGTAGAATTAGCTTTGGCTCTAAAAAATTCAAATGCAGTACACGCAGGCGTGCGTCCTTGGGTTGTAATTAACCCAACCGTTGAATCTTATTTATTACAAAGCAGCGAATTTATAAGTGCACATAACGTAGCTGATGAAACTTTACGTGAAGGTTCAATCGGCAGAATTGCAGGTATGGACGTATTAGTAAGCACAAATCTTACCGCTGTTGACGGAAAATATTATGTTTTAGCAGGTACAAACGACGCAATCACTTTTGCTTCTCAATTAGCAAAAATCGAAAGCCTCAGAGATAAAGACAGCTTCTCAGATTTAGTTAGAGGTTTATATTTGTACGGCGCTAAAACAGTTCAACCTGATGCTCTTGCAAAAATGATTGTAGCAGTTCCTTCATAATTAATTTTTTGCACCCTCAAAATGAGGGTGCAATTTACAAATAAACTCTTTAAAGGGAGAAAATCATGTTTTCAAAAATAAAATATACAATTACAAATTTGGCAAAGAATGCTGTATTAGTTGCAGAATCCGAATTAGGAAGTAAAAAAGGCGCTCAAAAAAAAGAAATCGCCA
Organism: uncultured Muribaculaceae bacterium; assembly: GCA_964453315.1. Classification (GTDB taxonomy): domain Bacteria; phylum Cyanobacteriota; class Vampirovibrionia; order Gastranaerophilales; family Gastranaerophilaceae; genus Zag111. The sequence continues at coordinate 7,251 of CAYVSD010000033.1, forward strand.
TAAATTATGTAATAAATCATCTTCCTTTTGCACCAATAATAAAAGAAATTCTGGCATTATTTTTATCAGACTTTATTGATAATGCAATCGAATCTGCTGTTTTATATATAAATTCTTTGCCCAAAACACAAGGAGAATAAATCAAAATGCAAAACCAAATTCAAAATAGTATTTCATCCGCTGCCGTGACTCCGCAGCTAAATTATATTGATGTAATTCAACAACTTGAAGGGGTACTTCTTAATGATGCAAAAAGGTTACAATTGCTTATGCAGCAAGGTGTAATTAATAACGCTCAAGGAAATTATCTACTGACTCAATTGGCTCAAAAAGCGAAAGCTTTAACGCTGTGTAAACAAGCCCTTCCGCAATCTCAAGAAGTTCCTCCGACACAAGAACAACCTCAAAACACCCAACAAGAACAAAATCCTTTTGATTTATTTAATCAAGAAAATCCCGGATTTTTTGAAAAAACGGGTCGTGGCGATGTCTTGAATTATATTAAAAATTTGGATGTAGACAAAGATGAAATTTCAAAAATAGCACAACTTGTTGAAGGATTGGAAAATTCAGCAATTGAAGGCTATTTGAAAAAATCTGCTCACGAAAAATCATTGAATGACGAGAACACCGCCGCAAAAAGTAAATTGACAGCTTATGCTCAAAATGCAAATCAAAACGGCAATACTAACAGGATTTTCACTCGTGAAGATATCGGCAATATGAGTGGTGAGGAATTTACTAAAAACGAAAAACTTATTATGGAGCAAGTTCGTCAAGGACTTATCAAATAATGTTTTTTGTATATTTCTCAAAAAAGTTTCAGACGGGAATTACTTTTTAATTCCCGTTTGAGGCTAAACAAAGGAGGTTTAATGAATTTTTTAAAACTTATAAATAAATGTTTGATAGAACTAAATTACAGACAGGTAAACTCTTTTAACGAGCTTATTAAAAATGATCATAAAAAAATTAAAGATGTAATGAACATAATAAATAATGAAATTTGCTCTCTGGAAAATTGGAATTTTTTACTAAGGCGTACAGAAATTACAATTCCGGCAAATGAATCCGAAATTGATAATACAATTAACGGACGTATTCTTTATATCATAATAAACGGAGAAAAATACAAATATTGCGAAAATTTTGAACCGTTTTTAACCGGGCATGCCAAAACTGGCACTTATTCTGTTTTAAATAATAAATTATTATTCACTAAAAACGATTCTGCCAGAACTGCAGAAATTATTTATTACACAAATAATTCAACTGTTGATTCAGAAAATAATGAAAAAAATATAATGGAAAATGCCACAGACACACCGCTTATTCCAATGCCTTTTGTGCAACCGCTGCTGGTTTACGGAACATGTATGCGTTTAAAAGGGAATCCACAACATATCAGATTTTCATACTGGGCAAGCATGTACAAAGATGCCCTGCTAAATTTAAAATCAAAAGCATCCGCATACGCTAAACAAACCCCACGTGTAATACTATTTAGAGATTAAATTCTCATTAAAACATGCTCGTGGCTCTGCTCAGGTAACGTCTTGTATTTTGCGGTGCGAGGTCAAGCGCTCATTTTTGCTTCGCGGTCATTCGCTTTTGACCTCGCACCATACGAGTTCCGCTCAGGCTAAAGCCTTCGACTCCACTCTACGCAAAATACTATGCCTTCGCATTAAACGCCAACGCTGCCACTTCCAACGACGCCACCTCCGTGTCGCCGTTTCAGTGTCAGACTCTCGCTTCGCTCGTGGCTCTGCTCAGGCATAAAAAAAACAGGAAGTCGTTTTCATTCCCCCCTGTTAAGATTTACACTAGCCGAAATATAAATAGCATGTTTATTATACAAATTTTTTCAAAAAAAGACAAACTTTAATAAGAAATGTAACATGATGAAACAATTAACTACTCAACAAAAACTGTTTGTATCTGAATATATCAAAACTTTAGACGGAGAAAAAGCTCTAAAAACCGCAGGATATAAAGTTAAAAATTTGAAAACTTTTGCTTCGGAACTTTTGAAAAAAGATTCTATTGTCAACGAAATCAAGCTTCAACTTAAACAACAAATAGAGTCTTTAAATGTTCAGAAGGGATATGTTATTCAAAAACTTTTGCAGATTGCAGAATTTTCCCTCAAAGAAGAAGATATACTTGATAAAGACGGCAATTATACAGGAAAAAAGAAGCTTCGCGACTCCTCCGCAGGACTAAAAGCATTAGAAAGCCTTTGTAAGTATATGGGACTTTCAAATTCCAAATCCGATGAAGATTATCACGAAGCCAAAATCATTACTATTTCTAACTTAGACGATGAAAAAATATAAAATGAAAGGTTATTAAAATGAAAGAAGATAAAGAAATAGAAAAAATACTTCTAAACGACAAAAATTACGAAAAATTCCTAAATTCAAAAATAGAAAAAGAATTTACTCAATTAACTGAAGAAAATTCAAGACAGGACAACAAATTTTATACCGACATAAAAGATGTTCCCAAAGAAAAATTATTTGATAAAAATGCGACATACCTTGTTATGAATAAAACAAGCAAAACAAAATCTTTTATTAACGGTATACAAGCTGAAGGATTTTTAGGCTCGGACATTCACCAAAGAAATAAATTATTATCAAAAGAAGTTGATTATTTTGTATGCTCAAACAACTATATAAAATTTTTTAAATACCAAGCTTAATTTTTATGTGTAAATTTATTTTAGTTAATAATAAAGAACCATCCTTTTTCTCTTTGCGCTATATCCCCCAAATCTTAGCATGTTACAATCGTTTTTCCAAATATTTGCAAGACGACTTTTCGCCATCAGGAAAAGACTTAATCCGCCAACTTATGCTTTCTTCCTTTCTTTACGCTGTATTGTCCCATGACAATACTTTTATGGGTTTTGTCTATCTTGAAAACTTTATCGGCAATGACACGACAAATTTTAGTGCGGAATTGACAACATGTGTTGAACCAAAAGCCTGGGGCGTATTTACCCGATATAGCGCAAAGATTTTTTTAAAAAAAATTTTTGACGATTTTAATCTGCAAAAAATTAAGGTTTTAATATATCCGGATAACCACAGAACAGCCGCTTTACTAAAATCTTCCGGATTTAAATATGAAACTACGCTAAAAAACGAAACAATGCGTAACGGGAAACTACAAGACATTAATGTCTATTCGCTTTACAGAAATTACTACTACAACAACGAGGTAAAAAATGAACAAAACTATAACAATATCTGATAAACAAATTATTGATGAACAATTTTTAATAGGAAATATTATTTCCAAATTTGATTACTATAACGATACAAGAAGCCCTCAATTATCAGACAATCGTTTAATATCTTATGCATTATACAACTCCGACATCCCAAAAATAAACGATTGGAACTGCAAAATTCAACTGCCTGAAATTTATGAATTAGCTCAAACCCTAAAGTCTCATTTAATTCAAAATTTATATTCTCACCCCGAAGGAATGTTTGATGTTTCAGGAATAGATTATGCTTCTCAAAAATATGCCAACAAACAAAAAGCTATGCTTGTTAATGCTTTTGAAGAAATGAAAATAAGCGACGAAATGGAAAAAATAATCGACTCTGTAGTTGAAACAGGAGAAGTAACTCTTTTTGTCGGCTGGGAAACAAAACGTAAAAAAATTCGCCGAGCTCTCTCTTTACAAGAACAACTTGAATTAAATACAGATGCTGCATTTATAGTTGAAGACAAAATTGTATACGATGGAGCAAAAGTTAAGTTTATCGATTATGAAAACTTTGTTTTTGACAAAAACAGTACTGACAATTGGGATAGCTGCGCAAAAATATATCGGACCTACAAAACTTTTGATGAAATCAAATCAAACCCTGCTAACAACATGTTAAATACAGAAAAATTGGAACTTTTGAAAGGAGTGGTGGCAAGTAAGAAAAATAAAAAAGATAATAAATACTCAACTTCAAAAATTGAAGTTTTAGAATTTTGGGGAGATATCGAACTTCCTTCAGGCGAAATCTTGAAAAACAAAATAATTTCCGTTGCCGGCAGAAATATTATAATACGCTGTGAAGACAACCCGTTTGTAATTAATCCGTTTATACACGCTAATATTATAGAATGCCCGTTTACCGGCCGAGGAATTTCACCGTTAAGAGTTGCACTTATTTTAAATAACATTTCATCAACGATTTTAAACAAACAACTTGATGCCCTTGCTTTAATGATGAATCCGCCATATTTAGCACCAAAAGGCTGTTTTATGGGTCAACAAAACGTCAGCCCTGGTAAAATCATTGAATACGATGCCTCTTTAATGACAACTCCTCCGACTCCAATACCTTTTGATAAAGCGATGACCGGATGGGATTTCTTAAATTACTTCAAATCAACCATAGAGAGCGCTACAGGAATATTTAAAAATATGGCAGGCAATATTCAAACCCAAGATAGAACAGCAACAGAGATTAACTACTCCGTAAACGGTCAAGAAGCCAGATTAAATATGATTTTAGAAGCTATAAACCGCAAAATAATTGTTCCTATGGTTGAAAAAACAGCCGAATTAATTTCAAATTTCAAAATCGGAAAAGAAAGCATTATGATAAAAGATCGCGGACGAGTATTCTTTGTAGATATTGATGATGAAGTCAGAAATTCTAATTATATTTATCGCTACGGAGACAGAAAAGCTACATTTGAGCGCAAATCCAAGTTAAAAGAATTATTTGAAGTTATCAAATCTTTTGAAAACGTTTCCGCAGTATCTGAACGCATTGATTGGCTTGAATGCTTTAAATTTGCACTTGAACAATACGGTGTGGAAAATTCTAACAATTTTCTTACATCTAATGAATCTTCTGCAAACGAAAATTTAAAACAACAAAAATGAAAACAATAACCCCTCTTTTTCATATTTATGCTCTTTACGGCGGGCGGCATTTGCCCCCGCCTTTTTATTAATTAACTAAAAAATAAAAAAATAATATAAAACAACAAAACTAAAATAGAAAAAAGCAATCCTAAGTAAAAAAATATATTATAAATATAATTTAAAGTTAAATTTCTTGTATTAATATCAATCAATTGTTTATATTTTTTTAATCTACGTATTAATAACTCAATTATAAATAATACATAAAATAATAAAATAATAAGAATATAACTAAAACAATGTTCTACTAAGAAATATCCATAAATATCATTAATACCATCATAATTTAAAGCGGTTACTAAAAACAAAAATGAAATAATTAATCCAAAATTTCCCAATATACTCAGAATATTTAAACAAATATAATTTTTAAGTTTCACACATATAAAAATACCACAAAGGAGATGAAATGAATAAAAAATTTAATCCGCAAGAATACATTAAAGAAAAAGAAAAACAATTTACAAAGGAAATGATTAATGATACATTAAAATATCAACAACAATACGGTTTTAAAATAGGTGTAAATAACACTGCTCATAACAATGAAGCCGATGCATTCAGACATGCATATATGCAGGCAATTCTTTGACAATAAAACATATTATAATTACTAATTTATATAATAAACACGATAAACATAAAATATAGCAGCTATAAAAAATAAGATAATTGACAAAATTAATCCTATAGAAAATAAAGCATTATAAATAATAATAATAAATTTTGGCACATTAATATGAATATTCAGTTTTAAATTTGGAAATTTCTTTTTTATTATGAGTTTTTTAAACAAAATTTCTAATATAAAAAGGAATATAATTAATCCTAAAATTAAAATATGCATATAGATTATAAATGCCCATATTATTGTAAAATCAGAATAAACATATAATTTATTAATTATAGATCGCTGGATAAAACCATAATTAAAATATAAAAAATAGTAAAACCATATTGCAATAATATTTGCAAATATATATTTTCTAAGATTCAAAAATTTCATATAAAAATAGTAATACAATTACATAAAAAATGAAAGGAACAAACTAAAATGTCAAATATAAAAAGCACCCTTGAATTTATAAAAAACAAACAAAAACAAAAAGAATATAATGATGAAATAGTAAATAAAACGTTGCATTATAAAAATAAATTTGGATTTAAAACAAACTCACAAAAAGGTCATGAATTTTGGAACAATGAAGCAGATGCCTTTAAACATGCATTTATCGGAGCTGATATGTACCTGAGGCAAAACAATCAATATAGCCTTTGGGGAGGAATGTACCATGAATATCAAACTCCAAACAACCCTCCAAGAGAATGGAATATGGATTCTTGGAACAATAACCAAGGTCGGGAAATCGCAAAAGAAATTAAAAAAGAATACGGTGACAAATTCACGCAATTATCACAGCAACAACAAAATGATATTATTGCCGTAAAAATTATGTATAAAATGCGTAACGGGGAACTTATTACTAATCCTACCGACGCAAGGGATTATAAAGGCAAAATCGAAAATTATATGAATAATCATCCTGAAATATTTAATCATTTGGAAAAAACTTTTGGAGTAAACCAAACAACAGGCTACGCTGCAAATATTAATACAAATCAACCCGCTCAACATTCGAATTTATCAAACTACACAAACCCTTTAACAGGCAATAACAGAATTTATACACGCGAAGATATTGCTTCTATGACTAACGAAGAATTCGCGCAGCATGAAAAAGAAATCGATGCGCAAACCCGCGCCTTTAACGGAACTATGCCGACAAATAGCGACTTACAGCAAGAGGCTTTGGTCGGTGGGGGAGTTGTTCATGTAGAATCATATACACGCTCTGACGGAACAAAAGTTAAAAGCTACTATCGCAGCCGTCCTAATTTTTAATTTAAAGGTCTAAATTATGAAATACAAATTACTTGATGCGCAGCGGAATTTCTTAGAAATTCCGCATAATTATTCGCTCGATGTTGCCGTATATCAAGGCGGTTACGGTTCGGGCAAAACTTTTGCAGGCTCTCTTTTAGGAATTTTACTTGCTGTTAAATTCGCAGGAATAAGAGGCCTCGTTGGTGCTCAAACTTACACCCTTGTGCGCGATACAACACTACAAACATATTTTGAACACCTTGAAAATATGAGATTAGTTCAAGGCAAAGATTACAAATGGGTTAGCGCCGAGCAAAAACTCGTATTCCGTAACGGTTCAGAAATTCTTTTCCGCCATTTTGATGAACCCGACAAATTAAAATCTTTAAATTTGGGATTTGTCGAAATAGAAGAAATGTCTGACATTCCTTATGATACGTTCAAAATGTTACTGGCCAGAATGCGTCAGCAACCGAAAAAAAGTTGGGAAAATTTTACATATAGAATTTTTGGTCATACAAACCCCGAATTACATAAAGGTTGGGTTTATAAAACATTTTTTGTCAATCCGGCGCCAAATTACAGGCTTATTTGCGCCCCTACAACACAAAACATTTATCTTCCAAAAGGCTTTTGCGACGAATTAAAACAGCTCTATGATGAACAGTATTACAACACTTTTGTACTCGGGCAAACTGGAAATTACTCCGAAAATCTTGTTGTTAAGGATTTTACCGATAAAAATATCAAAGAAATTCAATACCACGAAGATTTTGATGTACACATAAGCTGCGATTTTAACGTTGATCCAATGGCTTGGGTACTTGCACATAAAACAGAAGATAAAGTTTTTTATTTTGATGAAATTGTGCTTGAAAATACAACAACCGCAAAAGCCTGTGACGAATTTTACCGCAGATACCCAAACCATAAAGGAAAAATTATTATTAATGGCGACGCTTCGGGAGATAACAGAAGCTGCACAAGCGAATACACGAATTATGTAATTATTAAACGAAAAATGCTCTCTTTTGGTTATGACGTTGATATTAAAATAAAAGCCTTTAACCCGCCGATAAAAAACAGAGTTGCGGCATTTAATGCCAAAGTTCGAAACGCAAACGGAGAAATTTCTTTATATGTTTCGCCAAAATGTGAAAAACTTTTATACAATATTTATAATTTACGCTACGTCGTTGGCTCATCACGCATTGATATTCCAACTTATTCTCAAATAAAACAATCAAGAGAATTGAAATTTTTATCCCATCCGTTTGATGCCGCAAGCTACCTTGTAGATTTTTACTGGCCAATTGTACTTTAAATTAAAGGAAAAATTAATATGGAAACTTTTATAAATTATTCTCCGGTTCTGATTGTTGTTCTCGTATTTTTAATACAACAAAGAATAGTTGTCACACCGGAAGAATTAGAAAAAAAACACCGAGAAATTTTAAATGACGTAGAAAACAGATTTGTAACCCGCAACAGTTATGAGGATTTAAAATCCCAGTTTGCGGAAATGAAAGATAAAATCGATAAAATCTACGATTGTTTGATCATAAGATAAGGTAAAAGATGTATACAAAGATGTATTTAAGCATAAATAAAATCTTATAAAACTAATGCAATTCCGTAATAACAAAATAATATAAAGCTAAATAATATTAGTGAAATAAAGTTAATTAAAATAATTATCCAATCTTTTCTTAATTTATTGTTTGCAAAGATTTTTTTTATAAAAGTAATAATTTGTATTATTAAACAAATAGGCAATACAAAAAGAAAGACAAAAATCATTAAAAAAAACAATATTTCGAATAATAATTCAACATTATATTTTAAAGAAAAAAGAAGTAATAATAACGGAAATACTATAGCAAATAGCATTACTATAATAGTTAATATAACACATTTATCAATTTTATTTAAAATAAATATCATTTTATACATAATAAATTAAAATAACAAACGATATTATATATTAAACCAATACTCATTCATTGTTAACAAATGTTACAATACTATTATTAATTTCTCAAGTTTTTCCATGCAAATGCCGACTAATACAATAAGTAAAGGATTACAACCGAAAGGATTTGAGAAATCAATGGGACTCGCAGCATCACAAGCCAGATTTTTAGGTTTAACGGCAAGGAAAGCTAACTGTGAATTTAAATCCACAGAACTTGCCGAAGAAAAGCTGAATTTGTCTAATCAAATGTCGCAAATTTCCAATGATTATTTTAATGCATTGAATGCGACAAAATTAACTTGGCAAAATGAGGTTGTTGAAGGTGCTTTCGGAGTTTCTTACGGTATATTAATGACTCCTAGCGCATTAAACGATTACAATCCTTATATGGTTACAACAAAATCAGGCGCTGTTGTCTTAACAAACGAATTTATTAATGCCGCAAAAGCAGCTGGCATAAATATGGGCGGAGGTGCAGCCACTCAAGAAGGCAGAGATAAATTCATCAATGCCTTAATCAATCAAGGAGTAATTACTGCAGAAACTGCCAAACTTATTACAAAAGACGACTACGATAAAAATACTAACGGAATTAAAGCAAATTCCGATGATAAATACATTCTTTGGAATTCAACAGCCGGAGTAGGCGGACCGGTATTAGATAAAAACGAAGTTGACGGTATGAATATTTCTGACTTAATGTATAGTGATTCTATCGGTAAAAAAGTTCTTGAATGGAATAAGGCTTTTGATGGTTCACAAAACAAAATTTTAGAAACTTCTTCCTCAAATATTACAACAACAAAGGGTAATTATTCCGTAATAAAAAACGGCGCAGTTATTAACAGCCAAGGAACATTAAATAATATGACCATCGCTGATTTACTTTCAGATAACATTATTTTGATGGTCAGAAACATACATGATGAAAATGACGAAAATGATAGAAAAAATCCTATAACAACAAATGATTTTGCAAACACAGTATTAAGTTTTATGCGTCCTGTTTTCGAATGTTTAGGCTTGGATGATTCTACTCACACAACAGGTTTGAATATAGATGATGCAGCTGATGAAGCTCTTGATTATGCATACAAAATGATACGAAACGTTTACTTACGAGCAGGAAACGCCGTAAAACTTAATAATGAAACTAATAACGAGTCTTTATCTAAAAATAGTGCATACCAAAACGCTGTAAAAAATAACCGCATAGGTCAAGATGAAAAAGGCATATATTCAGCAGTAAGCTTGTCAAATATTATGTCAGCATTTTTAACATACTTTGATAATTACGTAATGGGTATGGCCGGTGAAGCATCAAACTTCTCTGTTGCAAAAACAGTAGACTTGTCAAGCTATGTAACTGAAAATACAGGATACATATACTATGGACAATCTCAAGACGGTGCTTTAACAACCGAAGAAAAAATTGCTGATTTTTACGATGAATTATACAATAACATTTGCTCACACGGTTGGAGAGAAGATGATACAATCAGCAACGATGAAAACCTTTCGGCAGCTATTAAAGACGGCAGATACGTTTTAAGCGTACTTCATGATGACGGTTATTTTTATCAAACAAATTATGTAAATTTAGACTATCTTGTTGAAGTAGCTGATAAAGACGCAATTGCAAGAGCAGAAGCAGAATTTACACGAAAAAAAGCAGAAATAACATCAAAAGAAAATGCAATTGATATCAAAGCTAAAAAACTTGATGCGGAAATCGCAGAATTAACAAGTGAACTAAATTCTGTACAAAATCTTATTCAAGAAGGCGCAAGCGTATTTAAACAATTCCAAAGTTAAATAATTAATTTATTAGATAATATATTAAAAATCTCTGTTTCCGCTCTTAAGAGTTAAAAACAGAGATTTTTTATTTTTTAATTCCTTAAATAAATTCTTCATAGTATAATAATAGCATAAGTTAATAAGTTGATAGGTTGATAAGTGAATAAATCTTTTACAGTTGTATTAATATTTATATTTACGGTTTTAAGTTCTTTTTTCCTGTTCAAAAAACCGACAAATAACGAAGTTGTTTTTTGGACACTTCAAATGAGCGATTTTGCACCTTATATAAACAACGTTATCAAAGAATTTGAAACCCAAAACCCCGATATAAAAATTAAATGGGTTGATGTACCGTTTTCTGAGGGAGAAAAAAGAACATTAGCATCCGTTTTAAGCGATAACCCTCCTGATCTTGTAAATCTAAATCCTGATTTTTCAGCAACATTAGCTCACAAAGGAGCGCTGTATGAAATTCCGCAAAATGAATTAAATCAATTTAATCAAGAAATAGTAAATTCTTTGAAAACCGATGGAAAAAATTACTCAATACCGTGGTATGCAACAAGCGCGATTACTATTTATAATAAAGAACTTTTTGACAAATCAAATCTCACTGTTCCAAAAACTTACAAACAAATTTCAGAATTTGCACCTCAAATGAAAAATAAAACCGGAGCTTATATTTTTCTGCCAAATATCACCGAAAATGATACAATGCTGAAAATTTTAAATAAATACGGAATTTCAGACTCACAAAATATAAATTCAAAACAAAGCTGCAAAATTTTTGAAATGTTTAAAAATCTTTATAACCAAGAATTAATACCTAAAGAAACAATTACAATAACCCTTCAAGAAGCTCTTGAAAAATATATGTCAGGAAATATTGCACTATTAACGGCGGGAGCAAACTTTTTAAATATGATTAAGGAAAACGCTCCGTCAATTTATAAAAAAACAGCCGTTGCACCTCAAATTACAGGTGATTTAGGACAATACGATTTTTCTTTAATGAATTTTGTCATTCCTTTGCGCGCAAGCCATAAAGAAGATGCACTCAAATTTGCTCTATATTTAACAAATGACAAAAATCAATTAGAATTGGCAAAACTTACAAATATACTTGCAACTAATAAAACAACACTTAAAAACGATTTTTATATACACTATAATGAAGGAGATCTTGCAGCACAAGCCAGAGTAATAAGTGCGAAACAACTTAATAAAGTTAATCCTGTTTTCAAAACACATAAAAATCAAAAAGACATCAACAACATTATAAATTCGTCTGTACAAAAAATTTTATTAGGCGATAATATAAAACAAATATTAGATGAAACAGAAAATAAATGGAGAAATATAGAAAATGAAAGCAATAGTATTCGATAAAGAATTAAAATTGGTAAATGACTACGAAAAACCCGTTCCTAAAGAAGGAGAAGCACTCGTAAGAGTGACCCTTGCAGGTATTTGTAATACTGATTACGAAATAACAAAAGGTTATATGGGTTATGTCGGCATATTAGGTCATGAAGCAGTCGGAGTAGTTGAAGAAGTAAACGGTAAAGATCAATCACTTGTAGGTAAAAGAGTAGTTGCAGAAATTTCTTACGGATGTAAAGACCCGAATTGTGAATGGTGCGCACAAAAACTTTATCGTCATTGTCCTAATCGTCACACACTCGGCATTTGGCAAAAAGACGGAGTTTTCGCTCAATATTTTACTATGCCTGTTGAAGTTTTATTTGAAGTTCCTGAGTCCGTAGCTGATGAGCAGGTTGTTTTTGTAGAACCTTTAGCTGCGGCTTTAGAAATCAACGAACAATTACACATCAAACCAATGGATAAAGTCATAATTCTTGGTGACGGGAAATTAGGACTAATTACGGCTTTGGCACTAAATGCTCAAAACTTGGATGTTACATTAGTCGGCAAACATCAAAATAAACTTGACATAGCAAAAGCACAGGGAGTGAAAACAGCTCTGTTACAAGATTTTGCCATTGAAAAAAAATATGATGTAGTTGTGGAAGCAACAGGCTCAGTTTCAGGATTTGAAACATCATTAGCTTTAACAAAACCACGCGGCACACTTGTATTAAAAAGTACAGTTGCGGCTTCTAAAGAATTTAATCTTGCCCCTATTGTAATAGACGAAATCAGAGTTCAAGGTTCACGCTGCGGTCAATTCCCTCCGGCATTAAGACTTCTTGAATCGAATAAAATAAATCTTAAACCGCTTATATCAGGAGTTTATTCGATAGATGATGCCATTAAAGCTTTTGAAAAAAATAAAGAAAAAGATACACTAAAAATATTATTAAAATTCTAAATAAAAAACAGGCTTAACGCCTGTTTTTTTTATTTATACTGAATATAATCTTTCCAATAATCATCACCGGATTTCACCGTTTGGCCAAGCCTATTTTTAGGATAAGTTGTTGTTGATGAACCATTTTCTTTTTTTACATAACGCGGCGCCATATTTTCGACAGGCCAATTAAAGGGACATAAATCTAATGAACATGAAACCGTATTATTTGAAGAAGATCCGGTAGGTTTATTAGGTCCATCGCTGCAATTTACGGCATTACTATTATTATTTCTTGCTAAAGCATCCGCGTCACATAAAACCATTTGTCCGATATATTCTCCCGAAACTCCATCTTCATCATGTACCCATTGAGCAACTTGAGAAGATGACATAGGTATGAATGCAAATATATCCACATTGTACATATTTGGCAAAGCAGAACCGTTTATATCAACACATACAATTCTATTTTCAGAATTAAACGTCCAGATACGTCCTTTTAAATCTGTCCAAATTCCACCATTATCACACAAAATACTTGATGTGGTGGATTTACCGCTTCCAAAAAGATGAACGCCCGAAGAATTTCCGGCATTTTTATATAATTCTTTTATTGCATCTTGAATATTGTTATCACCTATATCACTATTTGCATTTTTATTATAGGCTTTCCCACCTGATACATGAGAAATAATTTCCTCTGCCCAATTTGATAAACCGATAACTTTTGAATGTTCACCAACATCTCCATATTCACTGTTTATACGCAAACCAATTTCCCTCAATTCTCGATAAGTATCTTTAAATTGAGTTTCTAAAAGCTTACTTCTGTAATTATAAGTTAAAGTAGGAATTGTCATCGCACTAACGACCCCTAAAAGCGCCAATGTGATTAAAACTTCAACGAGAGTAAATGCAGATTTTTTAAAAATACTATTAATATCCATACAATTATTATAAATCATTTTTTAGACAAAGTCTAGTATCTGTGCAAATTCAATACATACTTGTTTTACCTTCACTTTAAGAAGATAAATTAAAAGTTCGGCGGAGCTCCGCTCCGCCGAACTAAAAAACTTATTGCCTTATTGCCTTATTGCCTTATTGCCTTATAGACTTATTGACTTGTTTAACTAATCTCTACGCCCTCGCGTTAAACGCCACCGTTCGCGTTTGCAACGAAAACCGCTTCGCTCGTGGCTCTGCTCGGGCTATTCGAGACAAACCGTCCGTATTATAGTGTCGAAGTAGCGGTTGGTGTAGCCGTAGTATTCCGTATTCGTGCTGCTGAAGTAACGCCTGTAAGCGTAGGCTGTGCCGTTAGGCTGTGACGACCACAACCAGAACTCAGACGCAGTTGATTCAATTCCTAAAGCAGTAAATACTTCAGCTTTGTTTGCGTTCCAATTTAGTTTTCTATTGCTGTTGTATGAGTTTGCGTCGTTTATTGTATTGTTATCATAGAGTACTCGTGCTATCTTTGCTAAGTCACTTGAGCTTGGCAGGTGAGCGCCGTTTTGTACTTTAGAACAATAGTCATTTGCTAATTGCCAGTAATCGTTGTATTCCTTCCTGTCCCAATTGTTTGTGAATTTTGGCATGGTGTAACTTGGGTCTACTGCTTGGATAAGTGGTAGCATGGCATCGTTTGCTACAACTGGTGTAGATGCTAAGCAGACATCGCCTATTTGACCTGCGCATGATGAACCTATTGAGGCTCCATTGAATGCTATTAGGTCTCCTATATAGCTTGTTACCTCTGTCCCGTTTTTTGTTTCTATTTTTGTTGAATATTTATTAGGTTTTCTTGTACCGTTTAAGTCATATATACCTGCTAAGCATATATTTATTGATGTATCTGCTTTATCAGGATCAT
>CAYVSD010000034.1:0-21553 GCA_964453315.1 uncultured Muribaculaceae bacterium
TAAAATTTGAATATGAAAAAGAACATTGCATTATTAGAATTGGGGAACAAAATCAGGTTAGAACGTATGAAACGGGATATGTCACAGGAGCAATTAGCTGAGCTTGCAAATGTTTCAATCCGCACAATTAGCGACATAGAACGAGGTTTGACCGATATAAGATATACGAATTTGATGCAAATCGCATCAGCTTTCCAATTATCAACTTCTTGTCTTTTAGATTTTCATCATAACCAAATGTCTCAACTTGCTTTTTAATATTTATTTAAAAATACACACATTAAAATCTTAATAAAAATTTACAATATTTATGAAAACACAATATTCTTATATATTTACTCCAAATCCCAAAATAAGCAGTTGTGTGGTATTTTTATAAAAACAAAAAAATAAAAACTTCCAAAATTTCTCATTATTGCTTTAATTTACCCTCTTGCAATCTGTTTTTTAGCAAATACGATATTTTTATATTGATTTATACTACGCTGATAATGAGGAATTTATGGCAAAAGACGTAATAGAACTAGAAGGCACGATTATCGAATCAATGCCGAACGCCATGTTCAAAGTGAAATTGGAAAACGATCACGAGATATTGGCACATATTTCAGGAAAAATCAGAAAGAATTTTATTAGAATTCTTCCGGGTGACAAGGTTAGAGTCGAAATGACACCTTATGATTTGACCAAAGGCAGAATTACATTCAGATTAAAGTAACATCTCACATAAACATAAAGGAAAAGAAAATGAAAGTAAGATCATCAGTAAAGAAAATTTGCGACAAATGCAAATGTATTAAAAGAAAAGGCAGAATTGCCGTAATTTGCGAAAACCCTAAACATAAACAAAGACAGGGTTAGTTTTTGCGTAGGGTGGTGTCGAGCGTAAGCGAGCGAACCCGTGAGATGCGAAGTTTAAAGCGAATGACAGTGTAACGAAATGAGCGCTAAACGAGCACAGCAAAAACTAATGCAGATTATAAAATCAACAAATCAAACAGCCGAATTTGCGGGCTTAATCGGCAAATGGTGAGGAAGTATTTAAGCCTCATATCAAAAAAAATCTAACAACCGGTGCTATTTTTTTTGTTAATAACATTTATACGACGGAAAGAATACGCACAAAAGCCAAGAAAAGGAGAAATTAAAAAATGGCAAGATTAGTAGGGGTAGACTTACCTCGTAACAAAAGAATGGAAGTAGCTCTTACCTATATTTATGGTATTGGGCCTACAAGAGCTAAAAAAATATTAGCAGCAACAGGTATTTCACCTGATTTGAGAACAGATGATTTGACAGATGAAGATATTAAATTACTTCGTAATGAATTGTCAAATTACCACATTGAAGGTGATTTGCGTCGTGAAGTTGCTATGAATATCAAACGTTTGCAAGAAATCGGTTCTTACAGAGGATTACGTCACAAACGTAAACTTCCTTGCCGCGGTCAAAGAACAAAAACAAATGCAAGAACTCAACGCGGTAAAAAAGGCGCTGCAATCGCAGGTAAAAAGTAATAAGTAACAAGTAATAAAGGAAAGTAAAATGGCAAGACCAGTAAAAACAAAGAAAAAAGAAAAGAAAAATGTATTGCAAGGGATTGTACATATTCAATCAACCTTTAACAATACTATTGTAACTTCAACAGACACTCAAGGTAATGCTATTGCTTGGGCAACAGCCGGAGCTTCAGGTTTCAAGGGTGCCAGAAAAGGTACTCCGTTTGCAGCTCAATCTGCTGCTGAATTAGTAGCTAAAAAATCTATCGACCAAGGTATGAAAAAGGTTGAAGTTTACATCAAAGGACCGGGTTCAGGTCGTGAAACAGCTATCAGAGCTATTCAGGCTGCCGGCTTAGAAATCACGTTAATCAAGGATGTTACCCCAATTCCTCACAACGGATGCAGACCTCCTAAGAAAAGACGTGTTTAATCAGTTGCCAATTAACGGCATATAGTAACAAAGCGCGGGGGCTTGCGATAATAGTCCAATCGTAAACCATAGATGCCCCGCAAAAAGAAAAGGAGAAATTAAATGGCTAGATATACAGGACCAACCAACAAATTATTCAGAAATAAAAAAGTAACAGATTTGTCTAACAGAAAATTAACATCTTCTATGAGACAAACAGCTTCAGGGCAGCACGGTGCTATGAGAAAGAAACCTTCAGAATACGCACTTCACCTTTCTGAAAAACAAAAAATGAGATTTACTTATCTTGTTTCAGAAAAACAATTCGTAAGATATTACGAAGAAGCTGAAAGAAGAAAAGGCGTTACAGGTACTATCTTGCTTCAATTATTGGAATCAAGATTAGATAATATCTTGTTCAGAGCGGGTTTTGGTATTACTCGTAAGCAAACAAGACAAATTGTTAACCACGGTCACGTGCTTGTTAACGGTAAAAAAGTTGATATCCCTTCTTATTTAGTAAAAGCAGGCGATGTTATTACCGTGAAAACAAGAAGTGAAAAGTATGTTCAAAATGTAATCGGAATGATTGATTTGGCTTGCGCTCCGGCTTGGATGACAATAGACAAAGATGCTTTAAAAATTACATTTGACAGAGTTCCGGAGAGAGAAGAATTAGATCCTGAGCTTAAAGAACAGCTTGTAATTGAATACTATTCCAAATAATAAATAGCTTAAATAATCGACGATTTAGTAGAATTTAACTAGGAGAAAAAATAATGGATTTAAAAATTAAATGTGTAGATACAGCAACAAGTTCAGACGGATCACAATACGGTAAATTTATCATTGAGCCGTTGGAACGTGGCTTTGGTACTACAATCGGTAATGCTTTAAGACGAGTATTATTGTCAAGTCTTGAAGGTACAGCAGTTACAAGTGCCAGAATCGAAAGTATTACTCATGAATATACCGCTATACCGGGCGTTTTGGAAGATGTTATCGACGTTATATTGAACCTTAAAGGTTTGGTTGTTAAAACAGATTCTAAAGAAGCTCAACATTTAAGAATAGATGTTGACAAACCGGGTGCTGTATTGGCAAGTGATATTCAATTACCGGCAGGTGTTAAAGTTGTTAACCCTGACTGGCTAATCTGTACAGTAGCTGATGGTGGTTCTTTCCACGCAGATGTTATTGTTGAATCAGGCAAAGGATATGTTCCTCACGATGTTCCTCGTGATGCAAAAGAAGCTGCAATAGATGTTTTGCCTATTGATGCTACATTTATGCCGATCAAACGCGTTAGTTACACAGTAGAAAATACTCGTGTAGGTGATGCTTTAGACTACGATAAGTTAACTCTTGAAGTTTGGTCTAACGGATCAGTAGATGTTCAAAATGCATTAAGTCAAGCAGCTAATCTTCTTATTGAACACTTCATGCAAATTGCTTCTATTACAGGACAACCTTCTGTATCAGTTATGCAATCAATTGATATTCAAGATGAAGATTCTGAAGATTCTCCAAAAATGACAATTGAAGAACTTGAATTATCTGTAAGAGCGTATAATTGCTTGAAAAGAGCAAGTATTAATTCAATGTCAGAATTGTTGAAAAAATCAGAACACGATTTATTAAATATTAAAAATTTCGGTAAAAAGTCATCTGACGAAGTAATCGAAAGATTACATCATTTTGGTTTAGAATTAGCTCCTAATCCAATCGAAGATGAAGATTTAATCGGTTAGTAAATGAGACTCGGGTTGTTCCCGAAAATAGATAAAGGAAAAGAAAAATGAGACACCAAACTAAAAAACATACGCTGGGAAAAGCGCAAGATCAAAGAAAAGCTCTTTTGCGTTCTTTAGCGACTGAACTTTTTGTTCACGGTGAAATCACTACAACATTGACTCGTGCAAAAGCTTTAAAACCTTATGCAGAAAAAGTGATTTCTTTAGCAAAAAAAGGTGATTTAAATTCTATCCGTAATGCAGCAAAATATATTTATAATAAAGAAACCGGTAAATATATGGATATGGCAAGCGGAGAAGTTTTTGAAGCTCCTCAAAAAGATAAAAAATTGACAGCTCAAACAGTTTTAAGAAAATTGTTTGTAGTATATGGTAAACAGTATTCTGACAGAAATGGCGGATATACAAGAATTTATCATTTACCGCCAAGACGCGGTGACGCAGCTGAAATGGCATTGATTCAATTGGTGTAATTTCGCGATGCGTTATGCTTTGACAGTTCAGTATATTGGTAAAAATTATTCAGGGAGCCAAATTCAATTTGAAAACGGCAAGTTGATTAAAGAACCGACTATACAAGCAGAATTGGAAAAAGCTCTTAGTACATTGATAAAACCAAAACGCTCACAGAGCGCAGAGGGAAATAAAAGACCGGTTAGGGCAATCTTTTCCGGAAGAACAGATAAAGGTGTTAATTCACAGGGGCAGGTTGTTCATTTTGATACAGATGAAACAATTGTTGCTTCAAAGTTTCTCTATCAAATAAATGAAATTTTACCTGACGATATATCTGTTACCGATTTGAGAATTGTGGATGATAAATTTCATGCTCAAAAGTCAGCCAAAAAGCGTTATTATCGTTTCGAATTTATAAACAGGCGTATAAAAAATGCATTTGACGGTGATTTAATGAGGGTGAAATTCCCGATAGATATTGAAAGAATGCAAAAATCTTTAAATTATTTGTTGGGTGAACATGATTTTACAAGTTTTAAAAGTTCCGGAACGCTAAACCCAAGCAAGATTTGCACTATTTATGAAGCGAAAGTTTCAAAGGTCGCTGACAAAGTTGTTATTGATATTATTGGAAACAGGTTTCTTTATAATATGGTAAGAACAATTGTCGGGACCCTTCTAGAAATAGAAGGACATAATTTGCCAACAGAACATATGAAAGAAGTTTTGGAGGCAAAAGACCGTCGAAAGGCGGGAGCAACGGTTAGTCCTTACGGATTAACTTTAATGAAAGTCACATATTAGTAAGATAAACGGAGAAAATGCAATATGAAAACATATTCAGCAAAACCTCTTGAAGTAGAAAGAAAATGGTATGTAATCGATGCGGAAGGCGAAATTTTAGGCCGTCTTGCAGTTCGTGTTGCGGACATTTTAAGAGGTAAAAACAAACCTGAATACACTCCAAACGTTGATACAGGTGATTTTGTTATCGTTATCAACGCTGATAAAGTTGTAGTTTCAGGTAAAAAAGAAACAGATAAAATTTATTTACACCACACCGGTTATCCGGGAGGATTGAAAACAGCTTCTTTCAAAGAAGTTATGGAAAAAGATCCTAGAATTGTTATTGAACATGCTGTTCGTGGTATGTTACAACACAATACATTGGGTGCTGAACAATTTAATAAGTTAAAAGTTTATGTTGGATCTGAACACCCTCATGCTGCACAAAAACCAATTGTTCTTGAAAAGGAGGCTAAATAATGGCAGATAAAGATATTATAATGGCTACCGGAAGAAGAAAGACCTCTATTGCGGTTGTAAAATTGGTTAAAGGTAAAGGCAGAATTTTTGTTAACGGTAGAACTTTGAAAAATTATATTGGTAACAGACCTGCTATTGAAATGTTAGTATACAGACCTTTGGTTTTAACAGAAACTCAAGACAGATATGATGTTAGAGTTAAAGCTGTAGGTGGCGGTATTGTTGCACAATGTGGCGCAATCAGACACGGAATTTCAAGAGCACTTGTTAAATCAAATGAAGAATTTAGAAATGTTCTTAAAGTTGAAGGATTGTTAACAAGAGATCCACGTGTTAAAGAACGTAAAAAATACGGTAGAAAAAGAGCTCGTAAGAGATTCCAATTCTCAAAACGTTAATTCTTTTTCCCAAAATATATTTACAAGCGAGCGGTTCGTATTACGAACCGCTCGCTTTATTTAATATAAAATTAGTTGATACGATATTCTCAGAGGGTAAATCAAGGCATTAAAAAAGAGGGTTGAAACCCTCTTGTTATTTATATGGTACAGTAGATTGGTTAACCTTCGAATAAAAATTTTGTCATTTAATGAAGAAACCAGACATCTCAAAAATTACTATTTCCAATCAGGAAAATATTTTATTCTAAGAGTATCTTTAGGGGTTATTTTAGCCTGTCCACCTTTAATAAGTTGGCTGATAGGTAAGACAGAGACTGGAGATGGTTTTGGGGATTTTATTAATTTTAACCACCATTTAACGTTACCTTGAATTATAATTTCACTGATAAGTTGTGATTTATTTGTATTTGGAATTTCAAAATTATCAATTGTCAATTCGGCAGGTAACCCTCCTCTTGCAGGTGGAATAATAGTTTCAATTCTTGCCTTTACAATTTCATCTTTTTGTAAAAATTTTTTATTTTTAATAAATACATCATCGCAAACTTTAAAGTCTACCTTTTGCCCTTCGATAAAGTTCCCTTTTGTAGATATTTTTTCAATTGGAGAAAGTTTTATAATGTAATATTCAGTAGAATTATAGTTATATGGTAAGTTATTTGAATTAGGCAACGATGATGCATAACAAAGAGAATTCCCTAAATATGCAAAGGTAAATATAAATGCAAAAAACTTATTCATTTCCATACTCTTCATTTTCATTTCTATTTAATTTTACTCTTAGCAACCCTCTTTCGAATACTGTATTTAACAAAAAGTTCTGATAATATGGATTGTCAAGATAAGGATTATCATCTTTTAAATATTGAGGATATTTTAACAAAATATATTCATAAATAGCCATTAACCGATCATTTGTACGATTATGCCTAAAAGAAAATTTATATTCAGGATAAGTTTTATTTAAGTATGTAATCAATGCAAGTGGATTGTAATTGGCATTAACCATATAATCAACAGCTTTCTTGTCAATTATACGTTCATAAAATCTCGGATTTTTTGTAACATTCACCCTATTATCAAATTTACTATAAATTTTGCTTACAAAATATATCTGACGTGCTAATATAGCTGCAATTTCATCATCAGTTTCAGTATATTGATATATCCCGTCATACATAATAATTTGGTTCTTTTTTATTCCATGTATCGTTTTATATACATTTCTACGTGTTTTCTTGTTGTAAGTAAAAACAATGTGTGTTTGTACTTTATTTAAGTTTAATATATTAGTTCCAATTTGATCTATTTTCGCTTGAATATCATGTTCGATTGCTAGCTCTGCATAGGCAGATGTAATACTTAACATTGTTAAGAAAATAGTAATAAAAATCTTCTTCATGTTATTATTCTACAATAAAAATTACGATTAATTTTGTGATATAAATTGAATAGGAGAATTTATATGAAAAAATATTTATTAATTTTATCAGTTTTATTAGTTGCTAATAGCGTTTATGCAATCTCTGATGAAGCAAAAAGTAGGATAACTGCAAGACGTCAAGTCTATTCTGCTCAAAAAAGAGCGTTAAATAGTCAGCTTGATAAACTACAAGCTGACTATACGAATATAGCTGAAGATACAATGATGAATGCAACCCAAAAGCAGTATAGACTAAAAGAATTGGAATCTCAAATTTTACAAATAAATTTAGATAAAAGTCGTTTAAAAACACAGTACGAAAATGATAAAAAGTACATCAAACGAAAATATTAGTTAGGAGAAAATGAATGAAAAAATTGTTAGCACTATTATTAAGTATTGGTATGTTTTCTATTAATTCAGGGGCATTGGCGATTGATGCTATTAATGAAGAACAGTTAGTTCCTCAACAAGAAGAAACTCCTCAAATAGTTGTTCATAATGATGCTCCAGTTTGGGCAGAATATGTTGCACCGAAATATAGAAATCCAAGAGGTGATTTCAAAAAAGGAAGTGCCATCACTGAATTAGTTTTCGGAATTGTACTTACTGATTTGATTATAACTGCTCCTATAGGTATTCCTTTGTTAGCTCATGGTACGACAAGAGTAAAAATGGTTTCATACAACAATAGAAAAAATATTTTTGATGAAGAAATTGCAAAAGCTAAACTTATTCAAGATGATAAAGAAAGAGCAGCGGCATATCAAAAAATATTAAAGCAATGCCATTTAAAGGAATCAACAAGACAGCATTATATAAGAAAAGAAGCAAAAGCAAAGGCAAAAGCTGCTAAAAAAGCTAAAGAACTTGATAATTAAAACTAATTATTAAAAAAGTCATAAAAATGATAACATTGAAACGGATATTGCCTTATCATATTCTCCAAAAATTGTGTATATGAAGCAATTAATTCTTTTTCGCTTAAAGTTCCTTGTTTTTGGATTACTATTTTATATTTTGATTTATGTTTTATAACTGAAATGTAGTATGTTGGGACTTCCATAAGTTTTGCAAGTTTAAATGTTCCTTTCGGAAGCAGTATTGTATGCCCAAATAATTCAGTAGTGATATTCTTAGTATAATTATTTTCTGATACTCTATCACCTGCAATAAATACCATATTGCCTTTATTTAATTCATCTTTTAACTCTATTCCTGTATTTAATCCAATATCATCAACTCGAAATGTTGTTATTGGCATAGTTAATTTAGTTTTTGACAGAAAATTGTTAAAAATTTGACTTTGTTTACCACTAACAAAAACGTCAACGGCAATATTATTTCTCTTACTAAATTTTTGAAAAAATGTTTGAAAAACTTCAACGTTACCTATGTGATTACATATAAAAAACACACCATTACCTTTATCAAGATCCTCATATAACTGTTTTTCAGCAAATTTATCAAAAAATTCTACGTCATTAGTTTTAAAATTTCCGCTATAAACCAAAAATTTATCGACCAAAGAATTTGCATAAGAATATATATGTTTAAACTGATTTTTCAAGTTAGGTTTTAAACCAATTTCAGTTTCAATAACTTTAAAATATTTCTTTGAATACTCTCTGACTTTAGGTGCGAATATAAATGTGAATACAGACATTAATAACGCAATTAAATATAAAGCATTTTTACCAAAGATTTTGTACAAAAATAAAGATATACGAAGTCTATTTTCTCCTGCGGACTGTTCTTTTATCTGAAACCATCTCCCAAACGCACTATTTTCGCATTCTAAAAGAGTATAATTATAAGAACCAATATCTTGATGATAACAATCAATTGTAAAGCCAGCTTCCTCAATTAGTGTTTTCATTTCTTCTAAAGAATAAAATTTGCTTACACCATTTGCGATGCAAGTAAAATATAATGATGTATGTATAAGTGAATATTCCGCTCCCTCAAATTTTTGCATATCCGTATACGGTTCTAAAATGTATAACCTAGAACTTCTATCCATATGCTGTCTTATATCTGATAAAATTTTAATAATATCTTTTTTAGAAAAGCAATCTAAAAATTGGCTCATTAAAACAGCACTGTTTTTTATATTAGGATAGTTTGGTTTTTCATCTAAAACATTAATTGGATGAAATTTGCAGTTTTTTAATTCAGGTTTATTTTTTATTTTATTGATGTTTGATTTTAAATCAAACATTGTTATATCAAAATTTTTATCATGATTTAGACATAATGATTCAAATTTCCCTGTATTACCGCCTATATCATATATTGTTTTATGTTTTCTGTTTATTATTTGAAAAACTTCTTCAAAGCAATTATCTGAATATAAGTGGTCGAATTCATACCAACTATTCTGCATTTTTTCAGGGAGTTCTGTTAGTGCAGTATAAATTGTAGGATAATTTCCTATAAATTTTTGCAACCCTTTTGGTTTTTGCTCTTTAAAAGAGTTTGTTAATTCACTTGCCCCAAGATAGCAAACATCTTTTACAAATCCAAAATTTGCTTTTGTCATGTCATCATACAAAAATAATCGTCCCATTTTGGTTAAACTGAAAAGAGCTTCTTCTTTATAAATAATTTTATTTGCAACACCAATTTGTAAAAGCGTTCTAACCGTATATTCATCTAAACCTAATGCAGAAATTAATTCTTCTTCAGTTGAGGATTTTTTATCTAAAAGTTCAATTATTCCTAATTCAAGCATTGATGACAGAGCTTGAAATGCTAGTGGTGCAAATATAAATTTTTGTGCATTTGTAAGAGCGTCTATAATAGAATCTTGTTTTTTGCGTTTTAGAGTTTTCATCATCTTATCCTATTGTTTAATAATAAATAACCAACTATATAAGATGTTACAATTCCGAAGAACAATACTAAAGCCATAGAACTTAACATCTTGAATCCACATAATGCCAACAACAAAAATGAAAAAGACGTTGTTACGCAAGATACAAACACCGCACTTTCTGTTTTTTCTTCTCCGCCTACTCTGAAAATAGAATAATCAATCGTAAAACCTAAGACTAAAAATATTGTAATTATACTGAATAAATTTAATTCTCCATAAACTAATGCGGTTAAGAGAATTGAGCAAGCAATTCCTACGATAGATGGAAGTAATATTTTGAATGCTTGTTTGTAGTTATATAGGCAAGTTAATAAAAGGTACAAAAGCAATATTACAATAGGGAATATAATCATAAGTAAATGACGATAATGCGTCATATAATGTTTTATGTTCGACTGAAAATTTATAACCTGAGCATTATTATTGGTAATATTTAAATTTTCATTTCCAAATACAATTATCACAGATGTATTTGCGTTAAGCATTAAATCTTTTAAATAAAGATTATCAAACTTAATGGGAGTAAACTTACTGTTCTTTAAATCATCAATTTGTTTTACCGTTAAAATATTAGAGTAATTGTTCAAATTATTTTTATATAGCTGTTTTACTAGATTATAGTTTTCTCTTTGTCTTTGTTCTGACGGAAAGAATTTTGATAACGATATATAATCCATTTTTAAATTTTTTGTAATTTTTTCTTCAGTTTCTATAATTTCATCAAAATTATCACCTTTTACGGTTATAATTTGCGTATTTGCATTTTCTCCTGAAATTTTACTATACAACATTTCTGCTTTTAATAATGATTTTGTCGGGCTGTACAATGCAGTTAAATTATCATTAAAATTAAATCTTAAAATTCCAACTGTACTTAATAATAAAAGAACAATAAAACATATTTTATATAACTTGTGTTTCGGATTATAAGTAATAATCGGCACAGAATATTTGAAACAAGGGTAAATAAATAACACAACCAAATATATCCCAATCAGTCCTAAAGCAGTAAACACCGCAACTTGTTGAAGTAACTCTATTTTTGTAAAGTATAGTAATGTAAATGGCACAATAGTAGTCAACAAACTAAATGAAAGGTTTTTTATAAAATTTTTGTTGATTTTGTTGGCAAAAAAATAATGATATGAATAATCTATACCTATACCAATTAATGTAGTTGAAAATACCATTGTAATTACTTGGAAACTATCAAACCATAATTTCGTTCCAACATATCCTGATAGCATCCCAAACATTATACTCAATGCAATAGGTAGTAACAATTTCAGATTTTTAAAGTATTTGTATGTAAGAAAAATAATCATCAATGTTGATAATATACAAATAATGTTTATATCAATCATTGAACGAGAACTTGTATAGTAAGAGTGTATTGGAGTTCCGCCAAGATAAATTTTTGAATGTTCATTTGAAAGTTCTTTTTGAACATTTATCAGTTGTTTAATCTTTTTATTGCTCAAAGTCGGAGATAGAGCTTGGTCATTTTTTATTTTTAAACTAACGAAATCATAATAATTACCATCAAGATAATCAATACTATTTGGCATTTTTATACTTGATAGAATAAAATCATCAATCAGTAAATATGGATCTTTATCTAATGTATTTAACTGAATTCCTGTGGGATTATACAAACTCTCAATACTCTTTTGGTATATCTCATCATATTTTTTATCAATTAAAAGGGTTCTCATCTGTTCAGATAAAAAATTTGTCGGCTGGCTTAAATATGTATCTAAAATTTTAGATACATCAGGTTTATTAATTTCAAAATAATCTGTATCTATTTGTTTGTTAAAATTTTGTCTTAATTCGTTTAAATCAGACTGATTTTTTGCTTCAAAGACAACTTTGATTATAGATGAAGATTTATTTGCAATAGAAACAATATCTGAAGAATTGACTATAGATTGGGGAAGTAATGTTTTTAACAGATTTGTTTCAACATCCCCATTGTGAGTTACTCCTACAAAGCATAGAATAAAGAATATAGCAAAAAATATAATAAGTCTTATTTTGTAAACCATAGTACCGTCTTATTCCCATTAGTTTGTATAATATTAATTTTGTTTATATAATCAGTACCATCGATTGTTATGGATGACACATAGTTATAGGCATTTGAAGTTTTTTTCGGTTTCATACCCAATGTCCATTTATCACTGTCGCCTTCATAGTAAAAGTTGAATTCTTTTTCTAATCTTGAATATTTTTTCGTAGAAACAGCATTTACAACATCATTTATCTGTTTGTAATTTTTATTTGTATAGTCAACTGTTGATTGTACCGGATATTTTGTGTAAAAATAAACTCCGTTTTTTTCAGCAAATTCAAAATCTCCAGATGATACAAGAGGTTTTTCAATGTTTTTCAAATACTTTTCTTGCTTAAATTTACATTTTATACTTCCCATTTTCGGTATATATCTTGAAATATTTTCAAGATTTGTTGGCGAATTATAAACGTCTGCAAAAGCTGAACAGGCAAAGGATAATAAAAGAATAATTACACTAATATATTTTCCCATTTTGCACCTCATTTATAGCTTCTCTCAATCTTTTTGGCGGAACATAAACACTCTCACGAGTATTTATATTAACCCCAATTTGCATACTTGTGGCTTCAAATATTTTATCACCTGTATTTTTATTAAATATAGTATATTTAATATCTAAAGATGGCTCAACAGAAATTACCTCTGATATAATATTCAAAACATCTCCAAATTCTGCGGGTTTAATATATTTCACTTTCATTTTAGCAATTGGATAGGCATATCCATCAGCTTTCATATCCATATATGTATAATGTAACTTATCAAGCATATCACAACGAGCTTGTTCCAAGTAACGCATGTAATTACCATGCCAAACCATATTCATTGGATCTAGATCTTCAAATGAAACTTTTATTTCATACTCAGATTTGTATAAGCTCATAATATTCCCTCAAATATATTTTCACATAAAAACGCACCCGATGAATATTTTTTATCATCTGAATAAAATTCATAGATTATTTGCTTTTTACTATGTTCAAGTTTTAAATTTACGACACTATCAGGTTTAATAATATTTGAAAATTTAATCCTTTTCCATTGTCCTTGACCTAATTCAAGACCGAAATGAAAATTTGCAAATTCTTTTGCCAAATACAACTGTAATACCCCAGGAACAAGTTTGAAATCTGGGAAATGTCCATTAAAAAAATTACATTGATTATAAAAGAAAATTTCATATTTTATAGAATTTTCCCCCAATTCTCTATCCAATATTATTGGCAAAGATAAATTTACATCAAAAAAATGATCAATCAATTTTTTATCAAATTTCCCAGTACAGGTCATTGGAATCTTATCAATATATTTCCATTTTTGAGGTATAACCTCAGAATAATTTGCTATATAATGCTTCATTTTTTTTGTTAAATTTGAAATACCGTTTTTTAATAAATATTCTTTGCCTTTTGCAGATAAGGCACATAGACAAACTAATTTGTTACTCTGCTTTGTGATGTAGCAATTGTCTACAAAATCATAATTTTTTAAATCTTTTTCAATCTCCTCAGCACAAACCCTTTTTTCATAAATTTTAAATAGTCGGTCTGTTCTATTTTTTATTTTTAATGTGCGATTATCTAATTCAATGCTATCATTAATTGCAACAGTATCACCATAAAAATAATCCCCGACGACTTCTACATTATTCTCTTTTGGGTATATCTCTACATTTTTAAACAATTCAAAATCATCATTATAGTGGGTTTTATGAGCAATAACTCCTGTTTCTGAGCTTCCGTATATTTCAATAATATTTGATTTGTTTTCTAAATATTCAAAAACTTTTTCATCTAATTTAGAACCTGCTGTAATAATATATCTTGGAGGTATTTTAAAAGGTATATCAAATTTTGGAACTGAACTTAAAAAAGTGGGGGTTGATACTAGTATTGTATCACTTTTATCAATATTTTCAGGGTATGAAACAGTTTGAGTATTAATTATCAAACCATTACACAATGGTGTCATTAAGTGAAATGTTAAACCAAATAAATGACACATTGTTGTTGTTGACATAACAGTTAAACCCAACCCCTTTAAACAAAATTCTTCACCTATATCTTCAGCTTCTCTAATCAAGTTAAATAGTGATTTTTTAATTATTTTTGGAGTACCTGAAGATCCTGATGTATAGAAGTTTATTTTAGGCTGTGTTATGTCAATATATTTAAAGTTAAAATCCGTATTTTTCTCTTTTATATATCCTTCAAGTAAATCATACTCAAATTCCATATTTTTTAAACGTGTTTTATCTGTAATAAGATAGATGTTCTTATTAGCGAATATAGAAGCAAAAAATTGGATTATAAAATCAAAATTATTTCCTGCAAGAATTACAACATTTTCTTTTTTGCTTTTTAAAAATTTTATTTCTGCAGTAATTAGATTTTTTAAATCAGCAATAGTATAGTTTTTAACTCCGTCAGTAACGGCAATTTTGTTGTCATATTTACTTGTAGTAAAAATTTCTTCCAACATTAAATTATTTTCATGCTCCTTAAAATAATTCTAACAATGTATTCTATACCAAATATCAATCCAATCAAAACGTAAGAAATACAACTATTATAAATTATCCAAATATTATCAGGTAAAAATATAGTCCATATTGAGAGACATAAATTTATAAACATAAAAACACACCAAACATAAGTTAATCTTCTTGTATAATCCCATGCAGGTTTCTCCAATTTATCACCAAATCGTCTTGCAAACCTTTGGATAACAGTTTCTTTCTGAAATAGAGAGCTATAAAATACAATAAATACCGTTAAATTACATATTGGAGGGTAAAATTTCAAGAAAAAAAATCGTTTTATACAAAACAATAAAATAACGAATAAAGTAAATAATATTGGCATAAAACTTTTTACTTTACTCATACCATTCCCCTTTATATAAGATTATGTATTGCTTCTACAACATCATTAAGTGTTCTTAATGATTTAAATACATCAGGAGAAAGACGTTTGCCTATATATTGATGTAACCTTACTGCCATATCAACAGCATCAATACTATCCAACTCTAAATCCTGAAATAAATCTGCATCTAATTTTAATTTTGATTTATCAATTTCGAACTCTTCTTCTAAAATTTTACATATTTCTTTAAAAATTTCATCTTTTGAATATTTTTTATCCATTTTGTTGCTTCCTCACAAAATCTGCAATTGTTTTTACTGAATAAAAATATTTTCTATTCTCTTCTTTATTTTTGCTCAAATTTAAATCAAATTCTTTTTTTAATGCCATACCTAACTCTAATGCATCAATTGAATCTAGCCCTAAGCCTTCCCCGAATAAAGGCTCATCATCCGCAATGTCATCAATTGAAATATCTTCCAATTCCAATGAATTTATTATTAAATGTTTGATATGCTCTTCTAATTCCATATTCATATTGTACCATAAAAATTTAATTTTACCTTTTGTATAAAGTTTTTGATATATATTTGGTTATTTTAGTGTTGAATGTTACTTCATCAGGGTATTTTTCTATAAATTCTTTTGTATCTATTTGTCCCAAATATTCTAAAGAGTATAATACTGGTTTATCACCTGCATCATAAATTGGTTGGTTAATTTGTAAAAAGTCATAATCTGTTTCAAGATTTAACATAACTATATTTTTTCGAGATTTTTGAGCAATTAAAGCCGTTCCCCGTCTAATTCTTGGCGTTTCATTTTTTCTGTGCCTTATTCCCATAGGGAAAATTATAACATTCAGACCGTCATTCAATTTACTGCAAGTAGCTTTGATTAGTTCGTCTACGGATTGTGTTTCTATCAAAAATAATAATTTTACAATACCTTTTAAGAAAAAGTTTTTAGCCAATCTGTTTGCAACAAAACAAGTTGAATAAGGAATTATAGACATAAGAACAACTATATCTATAAAACTTGGATGAGTTGAAACAATAATTGAATTTTTAATATTTTTTATTTTATCAATATTTGTAACATTTAATCTAATTATATGAAGTTTTAAAAGTAGCTGAATAAAAAAAGACCAAGATTTTTTTAAAATTTCATATTGTTCATACTTTGATTTTTGTATTGGGAAAACAAAATAATTAAAAATTAACGCTGAAATTCCGTAGAAAATAAAACAAAAAATTGTTATAAACCCTCGTATGAATTTTATCATTCTAAAACCTCATTAATGTATAAGTCGGAGTCTTTATGGCATCTATTTCACCATTAAACAACTTTTGATAATTAATAAATTCATCATTAAAAACAGCATTATTTTGCGGGATTAAAATATACTTATTGGCATCTTGCTCTTTTGTTTTTGATAAATTAACGGCAAATGAGTTGATAATTCCTTTATTATCATCAGAATAGCAATATAAGACGTTGTTATAATTTGATATAACAGAAGATAAAAGGCCTATTGAAAAAGTTTGTCCACAAGCTGATAACGCAGTGTATGGTATAGGTTTTTGTTTATTCAGCAAGAAAGAACTAACAGCATAATTATGAACTGAAGTTGAAAATGTGTTTGGTGAAACTTCTTTTTCTGTCATATATTGATCTATTATTTTAAGCAACTTAGTAACTTCCCCATATTGAGAAGAAAACACAATATTTTCAATATTATCTGAATATACGCTATTTAAGTTTGATAGTGTAATTTTGTCTAGTACGCTCATTCTACGCCTAACAATTGGCGGAACAAAACTTAAATCAAGTCCTTCAATATCGTTTAAATAGTTAAACTTATTCACATAAAAATCTAAATTGCTCTCTTTCATGGTATTATTATACTATAAACACTAATGAGGGTTGAATTTTGAAAATTACAGGTTATGAAGCTATTTGTAATTTAGGTGACAACATCAATGAAATTTATGATAAAGCCATTGATGGAAATACTGATTGCTTTGATAATCTTAAAAATTATATTCCTAATAATTATATAAGAGTTGGAATTATAAACTCTGAACTTCCGCAAATTATTGATGATGATTTTAATATCCGATGCAATCAGCTTCTGCTCAAAAATTTAGAACTTTTAAAAGATAAAATTGCAAGTTTAAATTATCCGCATGACAGAATCGGTATAGTTGTTGCAACAACTAATTCAGGTGTAGAAGAATATGAGCAATCGCAAAAACAAAGACATTCTGAACTTGGAAACCCTGCTCTTTTCTTAAAACAACAACTAAAACTAAACGGTTTTTATACAACAGTATCTACTGCGTGTTCTTCGGGGTTAAAAGCATTTTCACTTGCAAGAGATTTGCTAAGGAGCAATATTTCCGATGCCGTAATTATTGCATGTGTTGATAGTCTTGCCAAAGTTCCTATATATGGGTTTAATTCTTTAGAAGTTTTATCAAATCAGCCCTCAATACCTTTTAGCAAAAATCGCACAGGCATGAATATAGGTGAAGCAAGTGCTATATTTATTGTTGAAAATGACACTGCAAAAGGAATAAATGTTATGGGAATTGGAGAAAGTTCTGATATTTTTCATTCAACCACTCCTGATCCCAATGCTAAAGAGGCTATAAATGCAATTCAAAAAGCATTAAAAGAGGCTAATCTTAACCCTGACGACATTGATTATATAAATGCTCATGGAACAGGAACTGTTACAAATGACATTATGGAAGCTAATGCTATCAGTAAAATATTTTCGGATAAAGTTCCTGTAAGTTCAACTAAACCAATGACAGGTCATTGTTTAGGTGCTGCCGCAGGGATTGAAATTGCACTATGTTGTAAATTACTAGATAGCTTTGACGGAAGATTATATCCACATATTTATGATGGTCAATACGACAATGAATTACCGAAGATTAACCTTGTTGAGCAAGAAGAAAAATACTCAAAATGCAATATATGTATGTGCAACTCGTTTGGATTTGGTGGAACTAATGCAATTATGATTATGGGGAAAGATTTATGAATAACAAAAAATATTTAGCCACGATACTTCCTCATAAAGAACCTATGATTTTAATAGATGATGTTGTAGATTATTCTATTGATGAAAAATGGTTAAAATCTGTTGTTACAATTAGGGAAGATAGTTTATTTTTTGATAAATCAATAAACGGAATTGATAGTGTAATTGGCATTGAATATATGGCTCAAACTATTGGTTGTTATGCATATTTAAGAAAGCAATTAGCAGAGCCTAAAATCGGTTTTTTACTTGGAACTAGATTATACAATAATTTGATAAAAGTATTTGAATTAGGAAAAACTTTTTATATTTTTGTTAAAGAGGTATTTGTTTCAGAAATTTATTCTTTTGAATGTTTCATTTATAATGAAGAAAATCAGGAAGTTGCAAGCGCAACAATCAATGTTTATCAAGATGATAATGGCAAGATAGAGGAAATTCTTAATGGATAAGAAAACGGTTTTAATTACTGGATCAAGCAGAGGTATTGGAAGAGAAACCGCAATTTATTTGGCTAAAAATGGTTTTGATATTGTATTACACTGTAATAAAAATCAAAACAAAGCATTGGAAGTTCAAAAAATAATAGAGGCATTAGGTCGTAATGTCCGAATTTTACAGTTTGATGTTTCAAATCGTGAACAAGCCAAGGACGTTTTATTAAAAGATATTGAAAAAAACGGGGTTTATTATGGAGTAGTTGTTAATGCAGGAATTACTGCTGATAATCCTTTCCCTGCAATGGAAGATGATGAATGGGATAGAGTTATAAACACAAATTTAAATGGATTTTACAATACCCTTAGACCAATCATTTTGCCTATGATACAGAATAGAAAAGGTAGAATTGTTGCAATATCTTCAATTTCAGGATTACAAGGTAATAGAGGTCAAATAAATTATAGTGCTTCAAAAGCAGGTATTATAGGGGCAGTTAAAGCCCTAAGCAAAGAAGTTGCAAAAAGAAATATTACCGTTAATTGTGTTGCCCCAGGGGTTATAGAATCAGATATGACATCTGATATTCCGTTTGAAATGATTAAAGAAGCAATACCAATGCGTAGAATGGGTACTGCAAAAGAAGTTGCTAGTGCAATAAATTATTTATTTAGTGAAGATGCTTCATATATTACAGGGCAAGTGATTTCTGTTAATGGAGGTATGTGTTAATGACAAAACGAGTTGTTGTTACTGGAATGGCTTTAACAAGTCCTTTAGGTACGGGAGTTAAAGCATCTTTTGAAAGATTGCATATCTTAAAAAATTGTATTCAATATGATAAAAATCTTGAAATATATAAAGGTTTGCATACAAGACTTGACGCAAGAGTAAAAGATTTTGAATTGCCGTCTGATTTTACTAGAAAAACTACACGAACTATGGGTGAAGTTGCCAAAATGTCTGTTGTAACTGCAAGACAAGCTCTTGATAATTCAGGATTAATTGATAATGAAATTATAACAAACGGACAAACTGGTGTAGCATACGGTTCTTGCAGTGGCTCTATTGATGCAATTAAAGATTTTTATTCCGTAGTCGCAAACCATGAAGTTAAAAATTTAAATTCAGGCTCTTACATAAGAATGATGTCCCATACATCAGCCGTAAATATTTCATTATATTTTAAAACACATGGTAGAATAATCCCTACATCTACTGCTTGCACATCTGGTTCAATGGCGATAGGTTATGCTTATGAGGCTATAAAAGCAGGGATACAAACGGTTATGATTGCTGGCGGAGCTGAAGAACATAGCCCAAGCAATATAGGGATATTTGATACTTTAATTGCGACAAGTGTGAAAAATGATACACCGCAAGAAACTCCATCGCCTTTTGATAAAGATAGAGATGGGCTTGTTATAGGGGACGGTGCAGGAGCTTTAATTTTAGAAGAATATGAGCATGCAAAAAGTAGAGGAGCAAAAATTTATGCTGAAATAATTGGCTTTGCAACAAATACAGATGGTACTCATATTACAAATCCAAATTCAGATATGATGTCAGAAGTTATGAAAATGGCTCTTGATAATGCGAATTTATCTTATAAAGATATTGGTTACATCAATGCACATGGGACAGGCACAATAAACGGTGATATTGCAGAAAGTATTGCAACGCATAATGTTTTTGGGGCTAATACACCTATTAGTAGTTTAAAAAGTTATACAGGTCATACACTTGGTGCTTGTGGGGCGATAGAGGCAATTATGAGTATCGAAATGATGAACAATAATTGGTTCTGCCCTACTCTTAACTTGAAAAATATTGATGATAACTGTGGAGAATTAGACTATATAATGGAACAGCCTAGAAAAATTGACACAGAATATATTATGAGTAACAACTTCGCTTTTGGAGGAATAAATACATCGTTGATTTTCAAAAGGATATAAATGCAAATATTTTATATTGAAGTTGATAAGTTTAAAAAGAGTCATTATAAAAATTTTTTAATTCCGTATGCAGATGTAGAATTTACGTCCGAAAAGCGTTTTTATGAATATACTATAGGAAGATATTTGGTTAAGCATGTTGCACAAAAATATTATAATATTGATAATACTGAAATCATAAAAAATGCTGATGGTAAGCCTATTTTTAAGAATGCTAATCTATATTTTAGCATTTCACATTCTAAAAACATTGTAATCGCTTGTTTTGATAAATCACCTTGCGGAATTGATATAGAATATATGAAAAACCGAGATTTGAACAAATTATCAGAATATTTTGATAAAAATTTTGAAACATTAGAAGATTTTTATAAATTCTGGACAACACAAGAAGCTACATACAAAGTTAACCAAACCAATAAATTTATTCACAATCAAATATTTCAAAATTGCTACTACTTAACAATTTCAGGACAATGCAAAAATTTTGAGATATTTGAAATTAGTTAATAAATTTAAATTATTCGAAAAAATTTATATATAATATTTATTAGAAAAATATGTATTATTCCTCATCCAAAATACTTTCATACGGAACAATACCTTCTAATTCCGACTGTAAAAATAAAAGCTGCTGCACTTTATCTAACGGCAAAACATTTTCATCAAACCAATTTTTTATTGTATCTGTTTTGCCGTTAATCGAATAATAATGATCTGGGTTGGAATTCTCTTCTAAACCTCAAAAGGTAACTATAAGAGATGATGAAGTGCTAAGAAATACTCTGCTGAAAATGGGTTGTGATAAAGATGATGTCAAAGACATATTAGAATTCATTGACTACAAGAAGTATAGGAAAGCTGTTCAGAATAAAATGCCAAAAGACAGAGTAGATAAGTAATTAGAACGGTCGAATTTCTCATGCAAACTTTTCGTTACCAAACTCGTTACCAAATAGGGCTTTTAAGGGTAAATCAAGGCATTAAAAAAGAGGGCTGAAATACCCTCTATTATTATATGGTACCCCCAAGCGAATTCGAATCGCTGTCTACACCGTGAAAGGGTGTT
>CAYVSD010000035.1:0-21335 GCA_964453315.1 uncultured Muribaculaceae bacterium
CAAGGAAGTCTTTTTCAAAAGAGAACTTCTCAGGGAGGGAAGACAAATCCACGAGGCTCCTTTTGAGGGAATAGACACCTCCGTTTATAAGGCCTTCTTCGCAGAATTCTTTTTCCCTGAATGACAAGACCTTCCCTAATTTTTCCGAGGCCATTTCAATCTCCACGGAACCATATCTGTCGAAAGAGATCATCCTCTTCAGGGCTATCACTGTGCTGCTCGAAGGCGAAAGGGAGCAATGAATCTCGACCAAAGTCTCGAGATCCACATTGAAAAAAGTATCTCCGTTGAGAACTACTACATTATCCTCTCTGCACTTTGACAAGGCAAGACGAATGCCTCCGCCCGTGCCGAGAGGCTCTTTCTCTACAGCAAAATCAATTTCGAAAGGCCAATCTCCGCCAGGTGGCACATTCGCTCCGTTTTCCGACCCTAGCCACCTAAAAACAGATTCCTTAAGATAGCCGACGGAGAGGACAACCCTCCCGACATCAGAACGGCGAAGAGATGAAAGCAGATAATAAAGAAAAGGATTTGTATACTTTGGCGCTTAATAGTCTTTTAATAAATGAAAATATTGATTATATAAGGGTGCATAATGTAAAAATGCATAAAAAATTGTTAGAAATGATTAAATAAAAAAGACGACTTTATTAAGTCGTCTTTTTCGTTATTCTTATAAATTATTACAATGAAGTTGCTGATCCGTCTAACATATAGTCATAATGTCTTACGTCATCATAATTGTTTGGAGGCGGAAGTTGTGGTTCCGGTTCAGGTTCAGGAGCAGGCAAAGGTTCTGCTTTTGTAGATCTTTTAGCCAATAAAGCTCCGATATCCGGTTCCAAAGTTAAATCAAAGTGGAATCTTCCGATTTTTCTATGTTGTTCATAAGCGGTATTAATTAACGGATAACCCCAATATAATCTTGCGCTTAAGTCACCCGGTAACTGAACTCTTAAACCCATACCAACAGAAGCTAAGAAATAACTGTCGTAATGAACTGAACCTGACCAAGGGAAAACACCTGCAGTATCAGCAAATACGGCACCTCTTACATATTGACCGATAAAATTACGAACTTTTCCTTCCTTAGTTGTAATGGTTCTAGGTAAAAGCGGGAACATTAATTCACCACTGAAGAAATAACCGTTTTTACCCATCATAATACCTTCAGAATAGCCTCTAACTGTAGCTAAACCGCCGGCTTGGAATTGATCAATATAAGGTATATATTTGTTATTCGGAATAATTTGATAACTGCCGCGTAATTGACCGATTACACCATGAGAGAAATCGTGTAATCTTAATAAACCGCCGCTATATTTGAAATAACTTGAACGGCTGTCAAATATAGGGAAAGCCATAGATGCCATTTGGTTAAAATACCAAATACCGTATTTAGTATCTTTTCTTAAATTAAAACCAACATCAAGGCTTGTTACTTGGTTTGTATCATAAAACGGAGAATATCCAATTAATTGTTCAAATGTGTGATCTAATTTCGACCATGTTCTTGTACGCTTATAGTTCATAGCTGTATAAGTTCTGAACTCGAAACCTTTTGTTCTTACAATTGGCTGATCATAGTACAAACTATATATATAAGAATTTGATTTTAATCCTAAATCAGTTAAGTATCTAGGTCCATATTTTACATTTGCAAATGTTGATGTGAAGGAGAACCCTATTCTACCATCTTTTTTGTTTATAGGATAGCTATAATCAAAGAATGGGCTGATTGAACCTCCGCCGAAGTAAACACCGGCTGACATTTGGTCTCTATGGTGGAACAAACTGTCTGCAACGATTGCAGGACCGCCTCTTAGTGAGCCTGTTGCTCTTCTGCCGGCATTATCCATCATACCAATTAGGTGGAATGGGAATGTTTCTTGAGTTGAAAGTTCAATATCGGTTGTTCCGGGTACTGAACCTGCTTTCAAGTTCGCAGAAAGGTTTACACCATCGTGATATCTGTTAAAATCAAGAATATCTTTTTCTAAGCTAACAATATCAAAAAGTTGTCCTGATTGTTCAGGTAAACGTTTTAAAATATATTTATCAGTTGTATATTTGTTATTTTGAACAGTAATGTTACCAATGCGGCTTTCAATTAATTCAATTTTAATATTTCCATTTGTAACAGTTTGTTCCGGCAAGTATGCTCTTGCTGTTACATAGCCTTTTGCTGCATAAAGATTGTTTATACCGTTAATTGCCGCTTGAATGTCGGACATAAATACGTTTTTCCCGACATATTGACCAATAACGCCGTTAATTTCATCTGCTGAAAGGATTTCTGACGGAGATACTTCAATAGAATTTATAAATACTCCATCAGTCCCAAATTCATCTACCGTTGCTTGCATATACGCATCAGCCGGAGACATATTGCTTGAAACAGGTGAGCCGTCTGCTCCATAACGTTGCTGAACATATTGTTCATAATCTCCTTTTTGTAAACGGCTGTTTCTATCATAACGCATCATATCTGCGTCGTGAATGCTGGCACCTCCAGCTTCATTTAAAACAGGAATATCACCATAACTGTATCCGTAACCGGAAGGAACAAGCCCGCCAATGCCTTCACCTGCTGCAAAAGCCGGGGAAAATAAACCTAAGCCGGCGCAGCACATCGATAATGCCGCTACTGTGCCCAACAATTGATTACCTTTTTTCATCTTTTTCATTTTATTACCTTCTATTAGTTAATATATCCAGTTGTATATCTCTCAGTATATTATTCTACTGAAGAATTTGAATTTAAACCGTTTATTACAACATTTTTACAAAAAATCGTAAAAATATTATTTGTTACACTATTATTATATGAAATTTTACAATGTGTGTAAAGTTGTAACAAAAAAAATAAATCAAATGATGTATGAATTTACAAAAAATAATTTTGTTGTATGATACAAAAAAAGGAGAAAAATATGAAAAAATTTTTATCATTATCAATTTTATCTGCAATGATTATTTCAAATGCAGCATTGAGCACTTTTGCAGCAGGTATTGCTGTGGTTGATGTTCCTGCAGTTGTTAATGCATCTGCTCAAGTTCAAGCTCTTAAAAAAGATCAGCAAGCTAAGGCGCAAGAAATTGTTAAGTTTGTTGAAAAAGCAAGAAAAGATGTAGCAGGCATTACAGATGCAAAAAAGAAAAAAGCTGCTGAAGAAAAATATAATAAAGAGTTAATTGCTAAAAGAGAAAAAATGGACAAAGATTACGCTCAAAAACTTCAAACACTTGACAAATCTATTTCTGATCAAATCAATGCAAAAGCTCAAGCTGACGGTTATGACGTAGTTTTAAGCAAAGGTATTGTTCTTTACGGCGGAAAAGACATTACTCAAGAAATAATTAAAATTATTAAATAGTTTTATTTAAAAAGTAACTGAGGCGCGGGATTTAAATTTTAAATCCCGCACTTTTATTTATGTTTTGTGTTATAATCCTTTTAATTAAAGGAGAATATATGAGAGAAGAATTGCTTTCTATAATAGAAAAAAACAGCAGAATTGGAATTAAAGAACTTTCTGTATTACTGGGTAAATCTGAAATAGATGTTGCAAATGAAATTAAAAAATTGGAAGAAGAAGGTATTATTTGTGCATATCATACACTTATTGACTGGGAAAAGACTTCAATAGAAAAGGTTACCGCTTTAATTGAAGTAAGGGTAACTCCTCAACGAGGCCAAGGGTTTGATAAAATTGCACAACGTATTTACAACTATCCTGAAGTAAAATCTGTTTATTTAATTTCAGGCGGATTTGATCTTATGGTAACTCTTGAAGAAAAAACACTAAAAGATATTGCAAGTTTTGTATCAGATAAGCTTTCTACTCTTGATAGTGTTTTAAGTACGGCAACTCATTTTATTTTGAAAAAATACAAGGATCACGGGACAATTATTAATAAAAATGAAGAAGATACAAGAGAGGTCATAACTCCATGAAAAAACTTCTCTGCGATAAAGTTCTCCAAATTCAGCCTTCAGGGATTCGCAAATTTTTTGATATTGTAAGCGAAATGAAAGATGCGATATCACTTGGTGTTGGCGAGCCTGATTTTGAAACTCCTTGGCATATAAGAGAAGAAGGCATATATTCGTTTGAAAGAGGACGCACTTTTTACACTTCAAATTCAGGTTTGAAAGAGCTTCGCGCTGAAATAAGCAAATATTTAGATTCTCATTATGATGTAAAATATGATCCAAATACAGAAATACTAGTGACTGTTGGTGGATCAGAAGCAATTGATATTGGTTTAAGAGCAATTATTAATCCCGGAGATGAAGTTATAATTCCGCAGCCATCTTACGTTTCTTATGCGCCGTGTTCATTTTTGACAGGCGGGAAAAATGTTTTTATTAATTTGAAAGCGGAAAATAATTTTTGCTTAACTCCCGAAGAATTAGAAAATGCGATTACAGATAAAACAAAAGTTTTAATTTTACCTTATCCGAATAATCCGACGGGTGCGATTATGGAAAGAGATGATCTTGAAAAAATCGCGCAGATTATTATTGAAAAAGATATTTTTGTAATATCAGACGAAATATATTCGGAGTTAACATATAAAGGGAAGCATGTTTCTATCGCAAGTCTTGAAGGAATGAAAGAGCGAACTCTTTTAATTAATGGTTTTTCAAAGGCTTATGCGATGACCGGCTGGCGTTTGGGGTATGCTTGTGGTTCTGAAGAATTAATTAAACAAATGACAAAAATTCATCAGTTTGCAATTATGTGCGCGCCAACATTAAGTCAATATGGCGCCATTGAAGCACTTAAAAACGGTGATGATGACATTAAAGTTATGCGCGAAGCTTATAATCAAAGACGCAGATTTTTAATAAACGCATTTAAGGAAATGAATTTGGAATGTTTTGAACCATTTGGAGCGTTTTATGTATTTCCTTGCATAAAAGAATTTGGGATGACAAGTGAGGAATTTGCAACGAGATTTTTAAAAGAAGAAAAAGTTGCAGCAGTTCCCGGAACTGCCTTTGGTGATTGCGGTGAGGGGTATTTAAGAATTTCCTATGCCTATTCTCTTGATAAACTTAAAATTGCCATGGAAAGATTAAAGAATTTTATAACTCGATTGCGAGCGTAATTTATATTTTTTATCCTGTGTAAGCTTCTCCGATAGTATCTATAGCTTCTACTTTAATATCTGTTATCAATTCGGAATAAGATATTACAACAATTGTCGGAATATGGCGTTCAAGTAATTGATAAAGCGGTAATCTAATCCTTGGAGAGCATAAAACAACAGGTTGTCTGCCGCAAGTTTGATGAGCTCGCATTAAAGTCGTTGCGGTGGTTTCAATTAGTTCCTGTACCTGAACAGGATTTAATAAAAACATTGTGCCTAATTCTGTTCTTTGGCAGCTGTCATCAAGTATTTTTTCCCATTCAGGCGATAACGTTAGAGCATAAAGAACTTTATCTTCTTCGACATTAGAAAGGCATATTTGACGACCTAAAGCAGCACGTAATCGTTCTGATAAAATATCCGGCTCTTTTGAAAATCTTGCATAATCGCATAATCTTTCAAATACAAATATGATATCTTTGATAGAAACTTTTTCTCTGATTAAGTTAACGAAAATTTTGCGCAAATCACTTGTTGAAATAATGGTAGGAACCAGATCATTAACAAGAGTAGGGTCTTGTGAACGAACAAGCTCCATAAGTTTGAGTACATCTGTTTTTGTCA
The DNA here is from genome assembly GCA_964453315.1 of uncultured Muribaculaceae bacterium. Taxonomy (GTDB): domain Bacteria; phylum Cyanobacteriota; class Vampirovibrionia; order Gastranaerophilales; family Gastranaerophilaceae; genus Zag111. The sequence continues at coordinate 5,728 of CAYVSD010000035.1, forward strand.
TAACTTCATCAACGTGTTTTCTTACACATTCTTGAAGGTGGGTAACAATAACATCTGTTGCGTCAACTGCCGTAACAAGCCTTGCCGCTTTCGCGTCGTCCTGCGAAATCCAATATGCTTGAGTTTGATAAGTCGGATCAATACCGATAATAGCATCTTCAGGAACTTCTTTTTTCATAGAATCCCATTGATCGGCAATTACCATATATTTTCCCGGATATACATAACCTGTTGCGACATTGTTTCCGCGAATAAGTATCATATACTCATTTGCATCCAAGGCAGATGAATCCATGATTCTTATATTTGGTAAAATATACCCAAGTTCATCAGTAACTCTTTGACGAAGAGCCGCAATTTTAGCAAGCAATTGACCTTCTTGATCAGGATCTGCAATTACAAGAAGATTTGAACCGACTTGCAAACTTAAAATATCAACACCCAATCTTTCGTACATTCTGTTCGGATTAACAAGATCCTGCATATTCTGACGAACATTCTCCAACTGACCGAGTTGAGATTGAACATCTGCGTTGATAAGAACTTGGAAACCTGCAATAAAAATGCAAAGTGAAAATATCATAAACGGAAGCCAAGGTAATCCCGTCCAATGAGCAGTTAAAGAAATTAACATTAAAAATGCAGCCGCAAAGAACAATGCATAAGGTTTGCTTGTTATTTGTTTTGTAACATCAGAACCTAATGAAGGACTTGCTGATGATGCACGTGTCATAAATATACCTGCTGAAATTGACATTAACAATGACGGAACCTGAGATGCCAAACCATCACCAATTGTCAAAATTGTATATTTAGAAACCGCATCTCCAATAGGCATTTGATTCATTAAACATCCGACGCACAAACCGCCGATAATGTTAATTAATACAATAATAATACCTGCAATCGTGTCCCCTTTTACAAACTTCATCGCACCATCCATAGAACCCATTAAATTAGATTCTCTGGACAAATCTTCACGCCGCTTTGTCGCTTCTTCTGGTGATATTAAGCCTGCATTAAAGTCTGCATCAATTGTCATTTGTTTACCGGGCATAGCGTCCAAAGCAAAACGAGCGGAAACTTCTGCAATACGTTCAGCACCTTTTGTGATAACCATAAATTGAACAACAGTAATAATTAAGAAAATTACACCGCCGACAATCATATTCCCGCCGGTTACGAATGTACCAAAAGCGTGAATAACCTCCCCAGCTTCGCCGCGCGCCAAAATCAAACGCGTTGAAGCAATAGAAAGTACAAGTCTAAACATTGTACCAATCAAAATAATTGACGGGAATGAGGATAATTCAAGAGTTTTTTGTACGTACAATGCAAACATTAAAAGGACAATACCCAGTGTAATGTTTAAACAAATACAAAAATTTATTATCCATGTCGGAAGTTCAACAAGCAAAATCAATATCAGGGTTAAAACAAACCCAGCCATTAAAATTTCACTTATAGGATTATTATTTCCTGCTTCCGGTGCTGCCATTAAACTTCTTTTAATACCTCACTAATTATAGATAATTGTGTTTCAATTGTTGCATCTATTACTCCGTTTGTTGTTGTTAAAAGACAGCCGCCTTCCATTGTGTTTTCATCCGGAATAATAACTACTTTTGCTTCTAACCCTGTATCAGATACTGCCTGCGGTATTTCTTGCTTTAAAATATCAGCCTGCATAGGATTAACCTTCAACATTATTTTTGTTTCTTCTTTTGAAAGACCCTTTAAAATTTCTTTTATATTATCTATAAGAATTTGTGGGTCTTCTTTCATTTCTTTTTTAATAATTTTTTTTGCAATATCAAGGCTAATGTCTAAAATATCAGGAGCAATCGCATCATATACACGTTGATCTGCTTCAAAGAATACGGATATGGCATCTTTTACCAGAGCAATATCTTCTTTTGCCGAATCTAAACCTTCTTGATAACCTTCTTTTGCTGCAGCTTCACGTATAGCTTCCGCTTCTTCTCTTGCTCGCGAAATAAGATTTCTGTCGTCTACTCTGCGAAAACCTCTGCGCCTGTCACCTTTTCGCCTTTCTTGACGCTGTTTGAAATCAATATTATCGAGATTAAACAAATCAATTTCTTCTTCTTTGTGAGGTTCTTGTACAACAATCTCTTGCGAAGTTTGATTTTGCTCTATCCCTTCATCAACATGTTGTTTCTTATTCTTTTTTATAATCATGATTTGACAATATTATACACTATCTCTGAAGTATGTGGCAACAATACTTGCAACTTTAGGTGCCATTTTGTCATAAAAATTACCCTCAATAGCATTATGCACAAGTCGTTTCACCCCCATACGCTCGCGAATAAATATTGTTTCTATTTGTTTCGGATTACATTTTGATGCAGTGTTTTTAATGCTCATAACAACTTTATTAGGAGTTAAATCCGTATTTTGAGGTAAATTTGTTTTAATTTCCTGTAAACATCTTAAAGCATTCTCTGAGCCGATTTTTTGTGCAAGATCAGGAATTTGCATGTACTTAATAACTGATTGGGCATCATTATCATCAAATGTATTTAATATTGTTTGTACTTTATCTCGATTCATACGTTTAAATAGTAAAGCAACCGTTGCCAGTTTTAAAACTTTTGAATCAACTTTAGGAAGTTCAAAATTATCTTGTGCAGGCGGCAAATTATTTACACCGTCGTTTTCGGTTTGTTCTGTCCCTTGAGGTTGAGAAGATTGCTGTTCTTGCATTTCTTGAGCCATTTTTTCCATATTTGACTGAGTTGAAGCATATTCCATTAATCCTTCATCAATGGCTCCATGTTCTTTTAATTCAGCAATTGCATCCAGATATGCGCGTTTTACATGGTGTTCTACAAGGTCAAGAATTTGATCACTTGGCAAATTCTGACTAAAAGCTTGTTTTGATATTTCAAATATTGTATATGCAATTTTTTGTAAAACGCCGTCCCAATACTGGCGAGGAATACCGGAGCGAATTACGTCTACCGATTTGTGAAAAGACCACTCTGCAATTATTTGAGTAATTGTTTTCGAAGTGTCAACATCAAAATTTAAATTAGGATCTTCCGCAAGGGTTTTCCCTGCCATTAGAGAAAAATTACCTAAAGTATTAACGACATATTCTTTTTGATCTTCGGTAAAATCTTGCGGCACAAGTTCTTTGGCTTGTCCTGCCAAATCATTTGCAAAATTTTCGTAATCAAAATCTTTTGCCGCCATGTTTAATTTCCCTTATTGTTGTGATATTCCGCTTTCTTCAATCCAGCTTCTTATATTGTCAGCATCATCCGCTGATATTTCATTTGATAAAGAATCCAAAGAATTTGTTAAAATCTTTTCATCAAATTGAGGAATTTGTCCTCTGGAAGAACTTTGTTGATTAATTAAATCTTGAGCCAATTGAGATTGACGTTGTGTTAATTGGCTTGCTTTTGAATTGATATCTTGAAGCTGTTGTTCTTGTTCCATAGATTTTCTGCGTAAGGCTTCGACTTCAATTCGGTTTTCTTCTTTGAGACGATTAACACGTCCTGATATAACTTTAAATATAATTATAATTCCTACACCCGCCAACAATAATGCTAGCCACCAAGGATTACCGGAGTCATCAACTTTTGGTAAATTAGGTTGTTTGTCAGGTGTTAAATACGGGTCAGTTGAATTTGTAAACGCAATTGAAACGTTTGCAGCCGTAACTTTTGGACTTGCCGCACGAGCAATCAATGTTTTTAATTCATTCATTGTAATATCTGTCGGCAAATTATTTTTGTCTAATGTAACCGCAATTGAGATGTCCTCTACAACGCCGGGTTTTATGTATTCATTTGTTTGAGTTTTTGTAACTCCGTATTGGGTTTCTGATGCCTGACGAGAGTAGTTTCTGTTTTGACTTGAATCGGTTGTTCCGGAAACGTTAGGCAATCCGTTAGGTAAATATACGCTAACAGCGTTCATACCTTGAGATTGGTCTTGAGTTTTATCACCTAAGCCTTCCGTAAAGGATTGCTCGGATATAGAAGCTTTCTTTGAAGGATCATACTCTATTGAAAATTTTTCAACAGGAGTTTGCCTTAAAAATGTACTAACTGTAGCAACATAATTCCCCGCTCCGACAAGACGATCTAATTGTTTGGAGATTTTTTGCTGCATATATTTGTCATTTTCTTCAAGTTTTTGCAACATTTCGTCTTCTGCATCCATCACACTGTGATAAACATTTCCGTTAGTGTCGGTAATTGCAATATTTTCAGCTTTTAAACCCGAAACGCTGCCAAGTAATAAATTGCTGATAGCTTTAACTTTTAATTGATCCAACTTGTCACCTGATGGAATTGAAACCTGAACGGTAGCTGTTTTAGGTTTAGGATCATCAAACATTGAGCTGTTTTCAGGTATTGAAATAAATACCGTTGCATTTTGAATAGGCTTAATTTGTTTTATTAATCTTGCCAATTCCCCGTTCATAGCACGAGCTAAACGAATTCTTTTATCTTCTTTTGTAGAAGTAAAATCACCTTTATCAAAAATTTCAAGTCCGACATTTTGGTCCATAAGACCGCTTTGTACAATTGCAATTAAAGCATTATCTCTATCTGTGATAGTACATTTTTTTGTTAAAGTAGAGCAATTATTTTTGTTTAAATATAATTTAGATTTTGTACCGTCTAATGAACGTTCAACGGTTATGCCTTGTTTTGCAAGTAGAGCTTGAATTTCAAGGGCTTTCCCCAAATTGTCTGTTGTTAATAAATCTACATTTGTTTTTAATGGTTCTCCACCAACGGAATTTTTAGAATTTCCTCCCCCATTTGATGATGTTGTAATAGCTAACGCCATAATTATTACAACAAAAATTAGAACAATCGCTCCGATTATTCCGTACAATAAAGGTTTGTTTTCTAATATTTTTTTAAAATCCATTTTCGCCCCGCCGTCTGTTGTTTTTTTATAAAAATTTAATTACTATATTGAGATTTGCATTACTCTGTCATAAGCATTAATAACTTTTCCTACAATTTGCGTAGCAATATTTACGCTGATTTCAGATTTAGACATTGCAATCATTACATCATGAATATCTACGTTTTTATTTCCCTGCATCGCATCTTTAAGCAAATTATCCGGTGCATTAACTTGTTCATTCAAATTGTCTACAAGCCCTCCCAATACATCCTTAAAACTTGCTGTTTGAGAATTATTTACCGAATTAAGTCTTGCCGTAGGCATATTATAACCAATGCCTGTATCAAGCTTTGCACCTGCAATTCTTGAATTTAAATCATAATTCGGGAAATAAGAACTACTCATAATCTACCTCACTTTGCTATCATACATTATTTCTACATTTTGTTTCAACTTTTACATAAAAAATCAATCAAACGTAGTATATGGCGGTAGATAATATTTAATGATTTTATTTTAATAGTCAATGGGTAATTTTTATTAAATTTACCCTTCTAATTCTTTTCTCAAATCATCAACATTAACTCTGATAACAGGAGAGTTCTCGTCTTTTTTTAAAACACAATTCTTAATTCCTGATTGGACAATAAATCTTTTACATAATATGCAGATAAAATCGTGTCCCCAAATATAAATAGTTCCGTCTTGGCATCTGTCTTGACCGGCTTGAATTATTGCGTTTTGTTCAGCGTGAATTGAACGACAGGTTTCATATTTGGTGCCGGAAGGAATACCATTTTTTATCCTGTAACATTCTCCTCTTTCGGCACAAGATTCAACTTTTGACGGAGTGCCGTTATAACCGGTAGCTTTAATTTTTTTGTCAGGGCCAACAATAACTGCACCAACATGAGCTCTCAAACAGTTAGAGCGCGTTGCACATGTTTTTGCTAAATCCAAAAAATATTCATCCCAAGGTTTTATATTTGTCATCCTAATTCCTTAATATCTGTTGTTTCTAATTTTAGTATAGATAACCGCTATTTTGTATTTATTTGCGAGATTCAAAATTTCTTTTGAATTTTGTCCGTCACCGGATTCGATAATTAGTCCAATTCTTCCTTGAATAGCTGCATTAATAACTTGAGGGCTTTCAATAAAACTGTCAACAGCCATTACTGCGTCTTTTGAGGCTTCACAAGCTATATCCATTGCATGTTCTGCTGCATTTGGAGTATTTGAACAGCATTGTACAATAGCAGCAGCGCATAAATCTTTAGCTACTACAACAGCTCTGCTTTTTAAATGTTTAGATAATTTCCAAGCAAAAACAGCGTCTTCAACTTGTTCTTGTGTCGGCTTAATTTCACTAACAACAATAAAATTATCCTTTGAAAGCTTACTGGAATTTTGTTCCTGAATAAGAGCCCCAAAAGGGGTAACTTTAATGTCTTTTGAGCTAAAACCTTGAATTTCATGCAATGGTGTATTGATTTTTATTATATTAATATTTGTATCTAAAAGGTATTGAAATGCCTCTTTATCAAAATCAGGTGCTGCAACATTTTGTATTCTCATTTGGTGTAAATGTTCTGCAATATCAATTGTCACGCTTTTTGTAAATCCTGCTGTTGCTCCGAGTGCTGATATAGGGTCACTATCTATAACCGTTTCGTATGCATCATCAATCGTTGCGCCTAAGGATACTCCGCATATAAGAGCTTCTTTAACAATTACGGCACAATTTACATCAAAAAATTCTCCCATTATCTTTAACGCTTCAGATAAATTGAGAAAATCTGTATAACTTAGTTCTTTATTGCGACTTAAAATTTCATAATTAATGGCATTATCAACAGGTGCAATTGAGGCATTTTGATGCGGATTTTCTCCAAATGACAAATCCTTATAATCTTTGATTTCTATTGCTTTCATAATATCCCTTTCTTTACGTCAAAACTTAACATGAAGAAAATTTTATCGCAAGTTTGCATTCAAATGCTTGAAAATTTTATTTTTTTTTAATATAATTTTCGTAAATTTAATTATTAAGATTTAAAAAGGGCTAAATGGGTATGGATAGAATAAACGATAATGTTGGGAAAAAGATTGTTGAAGCATTAAAAATGCAAGATGAACAAAAAAACGAAATATTTTCGGAGCCTGAAAATATAATTCAAGAGCCGGATGAAATAGAAAATAACTCTGCTAGCGAACAAGAATATGTCGAAAAAGGATCTCAAGATGTTCAATCAAATCCATTTGTAAATAATACATATAATGACGAGACTTTTGAGTCCGTTCAAACTCAACCTATTGCCCAGCCGTCTATTGTTGAAACAGCTTTTCAACAAAGTTTGGAAAGAAATTTAGGTTCAATGTCTGTGAATAGTGATGTAAATTATCCTACAAATATTGAAGTTTTAAGACAATTAATAAGTAAATTACCTACCGGAGTCTCAAAACAAACAGGTGCGTTGATTATTCAACAAACAATGGAAGCACTCGGAATTTCAATGAAAAGCGTTATTGCAGAAGCAAGACAAGTTCAATCGGAATTGAATGCGAATGTAAGAGAATGTCAAGCAAATATCATTGATTATCGCAAACAGATAAATATTTTAGAAGTTAAATCTCAGCAATATCAAAAGCAATTTGCAGTGCTTAATGATATAATAAGTTTATTTACTCATTCTGTTAAATAATTAACGGCCGCTTCCAAACATTTCCTGAATACCGTTGTTAATCATATCTTTTACAACATTAAGCTCGGCTTCAATTTCTTGTAACCTTGTTTCGTATTCTTCTTTTTGAAGTTTTAATTTCTCTTCAAGAAGTTTAAATTTATATTCTCTTTGTTGAATTTTTTTTGCAATTAATGAATCTGATTCATAATCTGTGCCAACTTGCATAAGGTTTTCATTTGCTCTTGAAGCACTCGCCATCGCAGTTGTAATTAAAAGTATTTTCCATGCAAGCGTGGATTTTTCCATATTTAATTGGCGTCTGCGCATTAAGCCTATAAGTAAACCCATGATCTTTTCCTACCTTTTTTGATCTAAGTGAGCACCTTTTAAGAAATTGTGCTGGTTGTTTTCGGCTATTAACTGCTCCATTTTTTGAAGTTGATGTCTGTGGTAATTTAGCCGATATTGAGCCATTTTTAATTTCTTTTTAACCGTTAAAAAATCTTTAATCCCTTCAATCATTGATGTTATCATTGTTTGAATCGGATTTTTTCTGATAAGATAATTCTTGGTATACATCAGAAAATCTAAGATTCTTTTTTGGTATAGTTCTAGAGTTTGTCGAAACATTTTATTCCTTACACTTTAGACCTACATGTATTAAAAAACATTCTCATTAAATAAATTGATATTTTTTTAATTGATGTTAATATTTCTTAACACTAACTTTGGTCTATTTACAAAAAATAAATCGGCAAATTTAAAAAAATCTTTAATAATTTACCGATTTATGTTAAGCATTTTAAATATATTTTTAAATATTTTGTAATGCGTTTTTATCGCTATCAAGGCTTTCTTTTAACATTTTTTTCATTATGTCGCCCTGAGTATCAAGCATTTTGCAAACTGTTTCAATATTTCTTACTTTAGTAGATAAAATTGTATCTGCGCTGTTTGTAATATTTCCCGTAATATTTTGGTATGCGGCTAATGCTGCAGACGAAGTTCCTTGCATAAGGTTTCCTAATACGGTTGTTCCTGCACCATATACGCCCAAATACGGAGATACTGCTGTTAAAATTCCGCCAAAGCCTGAAATTGCACTGGCAACAGGCATTACTGAATTAGATGCAATTCTTCCAAGTCCTGAGCTTGTGCCTATTCCGTAAGCTGCGACGCTGGAAATGTCTGCAATACCTGCAACATTTGATGCAAAGCCGGTTGCAGTACCGGAGAAATTACCACCGGATGAGATACTTCCCCAACCGCCTAAAACTGAAGCTGCACCTCCTGTTGCTAAGCCATATACAGAATTTATTGAAGCGGCACCATTCGGGAAACCTGAATAATTATATAAAGAATCCGTGCCATAAGCAGAACCGGTATTGGTTTTTGAGTAATAAGATGTACCTGCAATATTCATTGTTTCTGAGCCGCCAAAAACAGTTGCAAATGATGATGGCGCCAATAAACTTGCGGCATTGTAGAGCCAGCCGCCTGCCGTTTCAAATCCTGTACCTGTTCCTGAGCCGGAAACTGTTAAATCTCTCAATCTGTCATAAGTTTCATATAATTGAGCTTTTGCGGTAGAGCTTGCACTGCTCCATCTGTTCATAATAACCAATTCACTATCGTTTTTATAAGACATATTAAACCTCTTATTTCTTTATTAACTTTCAAATGTTTTAAATGTAGTATCAATGTTTTTAGATATAACTTTATGAACACTCTCCATTTCGGTTTGCAGAGCGCTTTGTTCTGTATCCAGAGCTTTTAATCTTAATTCAAGAGTTCTGTCTTCTGTTTGAATTTGCTCGGTTCTGGCATTTATATCTTGAACTTTTTTCTCGTAAACTTGCTTTTGATATTCATAATTGTTCATTGCATCGTTATACGCGTTGTTATCCGTAATACTTGCTGCTGATAAATCATACACCGCAGAAGAACCGCGAAGTTCCATGGATGTTGCTCTGCCTGAGCTATCGTATTCAATATAAGCATATTCTGATACAGATTTATTTTTTTCCTCATTTTCCGCAAAGTATGAGAACAATGTTTTGCTTGAGTCGTTTATACACGCTTCCAAACCATTATTTCCGTTTACATTGGAAAAATTTACTTGTCCGGCGGTGCTTTTCCAGAAATAAATATTTTTTAAATCTTCACTTGAGCCGGATTGTTTATATTTCAACCAGTCTTTTGCAACTTCAGAGTCAGGCAAATCTTCTGCAATCTGTGTTAATGCAGCACTATAATTTGTCCAATCTTCGTCTGTAGGGCTTATTGTTGAAAGTTGTGTTAATGTTTTTGTTCCAACCATATATCCTCCGGTTGAATCATGGTGAACTTGCGGATTATAGTTAGATTTTTGAACACCTGTATATTCTTCGACTTTAGAAGAATATGTTACATACGCATTATATGATTTACCGTCTGAATCGGTGTAATCAACTTTTTGTATATTATCAATAGTTTTTTTAGTTCCGTCAGAAGTGAATGAATATTGTGTTGTTGTATAATCACTTGAATTAGGTGCTGTAGGAACTTGCATTGAATACAATTCATTCCACAACGCAGAGCTTTTATTTGCAAGAGCTGTTCTTGCTTGGTTTATTTGTTGGCCTTCGTATTCTACGTTTGATTTTCTTGCTGTGAGGGCTAACCATCTAGCCTGAGAAGCTGCCATACCCATAAATATAGTTCTCCTTCTGGATTTTACTTTTTCTACCTGTTTTGTGTTATAATGATCTTTTTTTTAAAGTCAATATAATCTGTTTAGATTATAACAATGAGATTAAGTTTTATGTATAGAAATTCGAAAAAATCCGTCATATAGAGGAGTATTTACATTTTACTGTTGTTTTTGATAATATTTTTATATAATATTATCAACAGGAAGGTGATTAATGAAATTTTCTTCATCATTTAAAGTCGGTATATTAACATTACTAGCACTTATATTATTAATAGGAACTGTTTTAAAAGTAAAAGGTAGAGCTTTTTCATCTGCTAATAGAATAGAAATTCAATTTAAAGATGTTAACGGTTTAAGACCCGGAGCAGGCGTTCAAATAATGGGTTTGAAAGTTGGTCAGGTTGAAGAAATTAAACTTGTTGTTGAAGGTAATGATAGTTATGTGAAAGTAAAATTCGTTATAACTGAGCCAAATGTTAAAATACCGAGAGCATCATCTTTTTCTATTCAACAAGGCGGTTTGATTGGAGAATTATTTTTAGAAATTACTCCTCCAAAAACGAAAACTATATACATCCCAATGGTTAATAGAAATTTGTTGTTTAAAAACGATGCTGTTGAGATGAAATTAAGCGATAAATATTATGATGTCGGTGTTATTAAATCTGTCGATGTAATTTCAAGAGAATCTTTACCTTACAATTATAAAGGAAGCATAAACACTGCTTATGCATATAAAGTTGAGTATATAATTAATCTTCCGGGGTTGATTATGCCAGAATTTTTACGAGGCTCTGCTGTTACTACAGAAAAGAAACATAAGCTTCGTTTAGTTTCGGTAGATGATACTCCATTGGAATATCCGAAGCAAAAATCTGAATATACAATACTTGAACCTATGAGGTTATCTGATTTTATGGATTGGCAGTATAAAGCCGCTGAAACATTGACTGCAACAAATAAAAAAGTTAATGATATTTTAACGGATGAAACTATTGCCGATTTGAAACATACTATAGCGAATTTGAATTCATTAAGTGCTCGTTCAAATACTACATTAGATAAAATTGATTCATTGTTGGATTCTTCACAAGAAGATTTAAAACAACTTATGGAAATGACTAATAGAGCAACTGATGATTTTTCAAAATTGTCTGCTAATATTAATAATATAATAGGGGATCCGAAATTTAAATCAACGGCTATTTCGGCAGCAGATGCAGTTGGCAAGCTTTCACAGAACTTAAATAAAATTATGGATGCTGCAGATGCTCAGAAAACCGGCGAAAATATTAAAATTATTGCAGAAAATCTTGCTCAAATTAGTACAAGCGTAAATTCTTTAACAAGCAACGAAAAATTGAAATCTGATTTAACATCTGCTATTTCTAACGTAAATAATGCTATGGTTGAAATGTCTACAGCTTTAGCAACGGTTAATAGAATTGATCCTGCAAGCAAAAATCATATTTCTGACCTGCAAAAAATAGTTGATGATATGGTTGTTACGACCGGAAATCTTAAAAAATTCTCTGAAAAACTTAATAAGAGATTCCTATTATTCAGGTTATTATTCTAGTATGAAAAATATTAAAACCGAAATAACAAAATTGCATTATACGCGTAATCCTGAAGGAATTTTATTTGATATATTGAAATTCTGTTCGATATTTTACGGCATTGGAAGTCGTTTTAAAAATTTTTGTTATGATAAAAAGTTGATAAAACCTAAAAAAGTCAATGCTTTTGTGATTTCTGTCGGCAATATGACAACAGGCGGCGTAGGCAAAACGCCTGTTGTATCTGAAATTGCAAAATACCTTATTAATCAGGGACAAAGAGTCGCAATTATTTCCCGCGGATACGGCGGCAAATTAAACAATAAAAACGTAAATATGATTTCTGATGGGGAATCAATATATTTTAATGCAATTGATTCAGGAGATGAACCCTTTTGGCTTGCCCAAAACACTCCAAACGCTTATGTTTTCACATGCAAAAATCGTTACTTAGCCGCAAAATATGCAGTAGAAAAATTTGGAATACAAACAATTATTCTTGATGACGGATTTCAACACCGAAAACTTCATCGTGATTTAGATATAGTATTAATGGACAGCGTAAAAGGCTTTGGGAATGAAAACCTGCTTCCTGCAGGTCCACTTAGAGAAGGGCCGGAAGCAATTGACAGAATAGATAAACTCGTTATAGTCAGCAAAAATCTTGACCATACCAATGCAATAAAAGTTGCAAAAATTATGCATAAAAGACTGCAGGTTTCTACAACTATCTGTGCAACTGAACCTGATTATGTATACAATATAAAAACAGGTCAAAGGTTAATGGAAGGTATGGATGTTACGGCAATGTGCGCAATTGGTCAACCGCAGCAATTTTACGATTTTTTAAAAAATTTCAATGTGGTTAAAACAATCACATTTGATGATCATCATCAATATGCACCTATTGATATTGTTGATATAAGCGGAAATATAATTACAACAGAAAAAGATGCCGTTAAATTGGAACGTTTTGACAGAAACGATATTTATGCTTTGCGTTTAAAAACCCTTATCGACGTCGAAGGACTCTTGAAATGAGCGTTGATATTGATGCTATAGTTGAAAACCTGGAAAAGGCAAAACAACAAAAAAGTGATTTTGTCGGGCTCATGGATTCATTTAACGATCCGTATCTTGTGCTTATAGCCTGTATTTTAAGTTTAAGGACAAACGATAAAACAACTTATCCTGCAACATTAAGGATGTTGAAACTTGCAAAAACTCCGCAGGAAATGATGAAGGTAAATGAAGATGAACTTGCTAAAGCTATTTATCCTGTTGGGTTTTATAAAAATAAGGCTGGGCAGATTATTGAATTATCAAAGATTTTGGTCGAAAAATATAATGGCAAAGTTCCCTGTGACATAGATGAATTATGTAAATTTCGCGGAGTTGGCAGAAAAACAGCAAACCTTGTTTTGTCAAGAGGTTTTAATACTCCTGCAATTTGCGTTGATGTTCATGTTCATAGAATTTTTAACCGCCTTGGGTATTTAAAAACTAAAAATCCTGAAGAAACGGAATTTTCATTGAGGGAAAAATTGCCCGTAAAATATTGGATACCGATAAATACACTTTTAGTTACACATGGACAAAATATATGTAAACCAATAAAACCAATGTGTGAAAAATGTCCTGTTGAAAAATATTGTAAAAAAGTTTTATAAATTCAATTTTTTTACGGCTTTTTCACTCATACTTAATAATAATTTTATTAGTTTTGGATGATTCGACAATAAATGACTGATTTTATCAACGAATTTAAAAATCATCACATTCCGTGTTCCTATATTTGAATTCTTTATTAGATTTTGACCATTGTAAGTTTGTTTATTGCGATTTGAGTAATTGTCTTTTTTTTATTAATCTTGCATAGCTTTTCTGATGATGCGGCAATTCTTTACAGCAGTTTACTTTTATCGGCATAAATGTATATTTTCCTCTCCTGTCTGTCGGACATAATAATTGTACCATGAACAATTATTATTTTTAATAGGTTGAGTTTTGGATATTGTGCAAAATATATAAATATGTTAGTATATTAGAGTACATAAAGCAGGAGTATATTGTAAAAATGAAAAGCTGTAATAAAAATTTTTTGTGGAGAGTAAAATTTGCATTTACTTTAACAGAAATATTACTCGCAGTATTAATAGTAGGAATTATAGTAGCACTTGTATTACCTTCTGTAATAACAAGATTTCAGAATAATATATTTGAGCATTCATATAAACGAGAAGTACAATCGATTTCGGATTTAGTAGATAAATTAGCGGTAGATGAGAATCAGACGGATTTTCATAATACAAGTATGTATTTGAGTAGTGATATTGAAGAAAATGGAACTTATGATAATAGTTCAGGAGTCTTTTTAAAGAAATATTTTAAAGTATCTAAATATTGTGGTGATGATAAAACAAATTGTTTTGCATCAAAATATTATAACTTTGAAAATAGAACTAGGAAAGAATATACATTTACCTCAAAGGGCTCTTGCGCAATATTAAAAAACGGAATGAGTCTTTGCATATCACCTCAAATAGGAGAGACTGTTATTTCAGGTTGGATAGATTTAAACGGTAAAAAAGGACCGAATGTATTAAATAGGGATTTGCGATTATTTTCAATAGACCTTCAAACAAAAACAGCGTTGAATAAGGAAACAAAAGAAGTAATAACATATTGTAAGTTACATCCAGAAGCTTCTGTATGTAAGTAAAATAGTGAATCTGAGCCTGAACCTAATACTACGCCTTCAGGCGGAGAAGATGATCCTCAAGATTGGCCGGAAATTACAATTGAACCAAGATCTTATTTAAAAGATGTTGTTGTTACTAGCGGAAGTGTAACATATAATGATGCTCAAGACTTATATATTGAAGCTGTTGCATCTTCTTCTGTAAAAAGTGATATTATTATGGATGTTGCTTTTATACTTCGCAGACCCGGGGAGAGTTTAAATTGTAATGATCCGGATATATATACAACTACTATAACAATTCCGAAGGGTAAAACAATGAGTAATTCATATACTTATAATAGATTTACTTATAGAACTTATGGTAATGATTTAGGACATAACGGGTTTGAAATAGTAAAGTGGACAGCTAATGTGGATGATGGAATTAACTGTCAGGATAAGGTATATTATCAATTTGATACCGGTTTTATTACGCACTATCCGCATGCGGATGAGGGCGGAGATAACTATGCAGATGAATATGTTGACGGTGTTCCTCAGTCTATATATTGCTCGTCTTATCCTCGTGAATTTTTTAAATCGGCCGGAACTAATAAGTGCAATTAATCAAATAAATTTTGTTTAAATTTGCGTATTTATGAGGCATGGCTAATTTTATGAATTTTTTTGTATAATTCTCTGAAAAATCTGGTTATATCTTTATCATTTTCCGGAGATTTTATCCCAAATTTGTTATCCATGCGTGTACCGTTTTTGTTTTTATAAATCATTTTTATATCTATGTCATTTTTGTCATTAGGTTTTATTGTTGATATAAAAATATCCATATCTTCATGATTAGCATAATTATCTAATGCACCCATCATTTCGTCATTTATATATTTAGACAATTTATCATTTGATAAGACATCTTTATTTGTATGAATTCTGCCGTATTTACTCAGAGAAATCGTATCAAAGTTTTGATTTATTCTTTCTATAATGTTTATTTTTGACATAAAAAACTCCTTTATTGTTTAAAATAAAACACGTAAAGGAGTTTTTTGCCAGTAGTTTGT
>CAYVSD010000036.1:0-20841 GCA_964453315.1 uncultured Muribaculaceae bacterium
TAACAAGCTATACAGGCGACTTGCGACCATTCAACGGCGCAAGCATAGGCGGCCCAACATGTATAGGTGATGTATGCTTAGCATCAACAGCAGTAAAAGCAAACTCTGCCATGCTTCCACTAATCCAAGCAGTAGACCCAAGCTATACCATGCCAACTTTCTCCGAAGGAAATGATTATTGGCAACTAGCAAATGATTATTGCGACAAAGTACAAGGAGGCAAGAAATTACCGGATGCAGCTGCATTAGCAAAGATAGCCCGCACACTCTATGGTAACAATACAATAAGCGACGCAAACTCATACAATTATACAGACGATTTAAATTTGGAGACCAACAAAGCCGAAGTCTTTTCTGCTTTAGGAATTGAATCAACTGCGCCTAGGTTCAGCTTGTGGTCGTCCCAGCCTGATGGCACAGACGGCGCCTACACGCGTAACTTCGGCAGCAAGGGTACGGATTACTGCAACTACTACCGCAGCGACGACACTGTACGGGCGGTTTGTCTCGAATAGCCCGAGCAGAGCCACGAGCGAAGCGAGAGATGAGCGTGCGTCAACGGAAACGTTGAACGGATTGCGAGCCGAGGCTGGAGCAGTCTGCGGCGACTTCAAGGATGCGTCGTTTGACACACCTTATTAATAATTTTTCCCAGTAACAGATTTATGAGCGTCTTGTTCGAGAGTATCGTCAAGGGGCTCTAAATTTATCTTTTCGCCATAGCGTTTTTCGAGCGCAAGGGTTATCAAATAATCCGCAAAATGAGGATTCTTCGGCAGCAAAGACCCGTGCAGGTATGTTCCAAATACATTTTTATATCTTGCACCCTCAAGACCATCTTTACCGTTATTCCCGTTCCCTATAACAGTAACTCCAAGGGCTTCAACACCCTCGCCCAAATAGGTCAAACCGCTATGATTTTCAAAACCTACAAGAGTATTCGGAGTCAAAAAATTAGTTTTAACTGTAACATTTCCTATAAATCTCTTATCCCCTGCAACCGTATAAGCATCCATTAAAGAAATCCCTTGCAATCTATCTTTATCATGCGGTTGGTAATAATGCCCGAAAAGCTGATACCCACCGCAAATTCCCAAAAACACAGAACCATTATCTCGCTGAGAAATCAATTTATCTTTGTGAGAATAAAGCTCTTGAGCAACATCTTCCTGCTGTTTATCCTGTCCGCCGCCGATAAAATACAAATCATGATCTTTCATACTGTCGCCAACATTTATTTCTTCAAAATCAACTTCAATTCCGCGCCACTGACAACGTTTAATCAAAGTTATAATATTTCCCCTATCGCCATAAAGATTTAAATGTTTTGGATATAAATGCGCAATCGAAAGTTTTAATCCGTTTGTACTCATAATTTAATTATACTATAATAAAAATATGATTATCAACACTCATTCTCACATTAACATGCTTAAAAGTACCCCTATCGAATCAGCCATAAAAAATCTGAAAGATAAAAATATCACAGCAATTGTTCCTTCAAGCACAGCGCAAGACATATTTGAAGTAAGCGAATTTATAAAAAAATATGACTGCCTGTATGGTTATGTCGGGGTTTTCCCTGAGGAAGTGAAAACTTTTACAGATAAAACCCTTTCAGATATGGAAAATCTTATCCGCACAAATAAAAAAATTATAGGAATAGGTGAAATCGGGCTTGATTATTATTGGGACAAATCGTTTAAAGATTTACAAAAAGAAGTTTTTATAAAACAAATAGATTTCGCAAATCAAATGAATTTACCCCTAAATATCCACTGCCGAGAAGCTTTTGGAGATACTTTAGGCATTTTAGACAAATATAACAAAAATTCTACTGCGATTATGCATTGTTTTTCTGGAAGTTATGATTTTGCAAAAGAATGCATAAAACGCGGAATTTACATCTCTATAGGCGGAGTCGTAACCTTTAAAAACGCCGTAAAAACAAAAGAAGTCGCAAAACAAATCCCGCTTGAGTGGTTATTATTAGAAACAGATGACCCGTATTTAACCCCCGTGCCATTTAGAGGAAAAGAAAATCAGCCTGCTTATGTAACTTATGTTGCTCAAGAAATCGCAAACCTACGCGAAATCGATATTGAAGAAGTTTGCAAAATAACAACCCAAAACGCTAAAACTATTTTTGCTGAGTTAAATTAACAATTTCAGCCCTTTTTCCCAAATTTAATTCAATATATTTAAATATATTTGTCAAAATTCCGGGCTGAAAATAATAATTTCCGTCATTAGGGGTAATTTTAAGCATTCCCTGATTAGTGTTAACATTACAAACAGAAGCTAAAAACTGCTTTCCTGCCGCCGAAAATACTACATAACCCGATCGTGATTGTATTTCTTCTATCTTAAATCTGTTAGCATTTATCGCTGATATTGTCAAATACAAAAGAGACACATTATCTGTATTAAATACTTTTGTACAGCTTTCATAACTGATACTCTGCGGCAAAATTAAATTACCAAAGCCAATCTCTTGGGAATATACAAAATTAAACAACATCCCCGAAAAAATTAAAAGAAATAATGAAATTATGACTCTTTCCATGTATCCCCCGTATTTATATCAACAATCAAAGGAACTTTCAGCGGTTGACCTAATTCCATTGACTCTAAAACAAGTTTTTTAACCGTTTCAAGTTCAGAATTTTCAACTTCTACAACAAGCTCATCGTGAACCTGCATTATCATTTTTGATTTTAAATTACTGTTATGTAACTTCTTCCAAAAATCAATCATAGCTATTTTTATAAGATCAGAAGCAGAGCCTTGCATAGGATGATTAATTGCAGCACGTTTTGCAAACTCTCTTATCATCGCATTTGGACTGTTAATTTCTTTTGTTAAATATCGCTTTCTGCCAAAAATAGTCTCAACATATCCTTGTTCTTCAACAATCTGAACCATATTTTCCATATATGTTCTTATTTTCGGATAAGTTTTAAAATATTTATTTATAAAATCACCGGCTTCATCCGCAGATATTTTTAATGCTTTTGCTAAACCGTATTTACTTTGACCGTAAACAATACCAAAGTTGACAGCTTTTGATTTTGAACGCATTTCTTTTGTAACTTGCTCAACAGGAACCCCGAAAACCTTTGAAGCCGTTAATGTATGGACATCTACCCCTGATTTAAAAGCATTAATTAAATTTTCATCTTCCGACACATGTGCCAAAAGGCGCAGTTCTATCTGAGAATAATCCGCAGATAAAATTGAATAATTTTCTCTATCTCTCGGAACAAAAGCTTTACGGATTTTATCTCCTTCTTCAGTCCTTGTCGGAATATTTTGTAAATTCGGATTTGAAGAAGACAAACGACCTGTTACTGTAACTGTCTGATTAAAACTTGTGTGAATACGTCCGTCTTTATCTATTAGTGTAGGCAAAGAATCAGTATATGTAGATTTTAATTTTGCAAATTTTCTGTATTCAAGAATTAATTTAGCAATTTCGTGTTCTTGTGCCAAATTTGTTAAAACCTCAGCACTCGTTGAATTTTTAGCCTTCCCTCTCTTACCGGATTTTAATTGCAACTTTTCAAATAAAATATTTGCAACCTGTTTTGGAGAATTTATGTTGAAAACTTCTCCGGCAATTTGATAAATCTTATTTTCAGAAGATGACATTTTATTTTCAAATTCCGAAGTTAATTCTTTCAAATACGCAGCATCAACAGATACCCCGCATTCTTCCATATCCGCAAGCACATACGAAAGAGGAATTTCTATATCTGTTAATATTTTCAATTCATTTTCATCTAAATTTTCACACCAATATTTTGTTAAATTAACTAAACAAGAGGCAATTTCTCCTGTATATGACTTAACAATATCCATACTAAAATCAGCAAATTGTTGTTTTTTATTCTCGCTAACCATTGTAGGTAAGATATGATTTATTCTTTCCATACATTGAATATCAAATTCATTCGACGCGCCGGAATCCTTTATATAACTTGCCAGCATCGCGTCAAAAACAACACCTGCCATATCTATGCCAAATGATTTAAAAATATTTAAATGTTGTTTTGTATCATGCGTAATCTTTTTTATATTTTCATTTTCTAATATAGATTTTAAGCCGTTCATAACAAAATTTATATCAAGCTGATTTTCTATTTTATGATTTATAGGAATATAATATGCTGACTCAGTTCCTGAAATATTAAGAATAGAATTTGTATATTTTATATTTTCATTTGTCACTATTAAAATTCCGTTTAACCTGAAATTCATAGAATTTTCGACATCTGCAAAAAGCTTAATACAAATTACACTTTGTTTTGCTAATAGCAAAACCATCTCCTCAAAATCAATAGAATCAGTAATAATTTTAGAACTGTATTTACTGCTATCTTGATTAATTTCAGACTGAACAGCCTGAGCAAACAAACCTAACTGACCGTTAGACGCTTCAGGTATAAGTGTTTTTTCAGAAACATGAGTGATATTTTGCTCACAATTTTTATTTTCACCTTTATCAAAAGTTTTTAAAATAGTTTCAATATTTTTTAGAAAACTGTAAAATTGCATTTTTCTGAAAAATTCAGTAACATTTAAAATATTCGGCAATTCAACATTAGTTTTTTCAAAATCAAAGTCTATATCAACATCTCGTATAATAGTTGCCAAATATTTACTTAATTTAGCCTGTTCTACACCGTTTTTAATTTTTTCTCTAACAGAATTTCCCGCAATATTATCCGCATTTGCAAGAACATTATCAACTGTTTTATATTCCGATAAAAGCTTGACTGCAGTTTTTTCCCCAATCCCTTTAATTCCGGGAATATTATCAGATACATCTCCGCGTAAAGCTTTATAATCAATGACTTGATCAGGATAAACACCGAGCTTTTCATACACTTTATCCCAATTATACTCAATTAAATCTCCCTTAAACGGAATTATAACTTTAACACACCCATCTTTATCTATTAACTGAAAAGAATCCTGATCACCTGTCAAAATCAAAACCTTATGACCTAATTCACACGCCTGTTTTGAAATCGTCCCAATAACATCATCCGCTTCAAAACCTTCTTTTGTATAAATAGGAATACTAAAAGCTTTTAAGCCTTCATAAATAAGCCCCATTTGAATTCGCATAGGATCAGGCATTGCTTCACGATTAGCTTTATACTCCTCAAATTTTTCGGTTCTAAAAGTATGATGAGATACATCAAAAGCAACACCAATAGCGTCAGCACATAAATCTTTGTTTTTTAACAAATCAAAAATTGCTTTAAAAAATCCATAAACCGCCCACGTCGGAGTGCCGTCTTTAGTTTGCATTTGCGTTCTTTCAAGCGCAAAATACTGACGAAAAGCCAACGCATGACCATCTATTAAAATTAAAGTCTTTGACTCTGACATTAAAATTAAACCCTAAGCTGTTATGCTTTCATCTTTTTTTGCTGTAGGAAGCTGTACGACTTCCGCATTATTACGATTTTTTACCATTTCAGCAGTAACCGTAAATTTATCAATATTTTCTTTTGTTGGAACATCGTACATAATATCCAGCATAATTTCTTCTACAATAGAACGCAATGCTCTTGCCCCTGTTTTACGTTTAATTGCTTCCTTGGCAATTAAATCAACAGCTTCAGGCTCAAATTCCAATTCAACTCCATCCATTTTTAGCAATTCTTTATACTGTTTTAAAATAGCATCTTTTGGTTCTGTTAAAATCATCTTTAATGTTTTTTCATTTAACTGATCCAATACCGCATAAACAGGAACACGACCGATAAATTCAGGAATTAGACCAAATTTCAACAAATCTTCCGGCTGCAATTTTTTCAAAAGCTTCATAGCATTAGCTTCTTTTTCACTTTGTGAAACCGGATTGTTGCCAAACCCAACAGAATTACCTTCGCCGGCACGTCTGTCTACAATTTTTTCCAATCCTACAAAAGCACCGCCAACAATAAATAATATATTTTTAGTGTCAACTTCAATAAATTCCTGATGAGGATGTTTTCTTCCACCTTGAGGAGGAACATGAGCAACAGTACCTTCTATCATTTTTAATAAAGCCTGCTGTACACCTTCACCTGATACATCTCTTGTAATAGATGTACTTTCGGATTTCCTTGTAATTTTATCTATTTCATCAATGTAAATAATGCCTCGTTCAGCTTTTGCTGAATCGAATTCAGCATTTTGATAAAGACGAAGTAAAATATTTTCAACGTCATCACCGACATAACCTGCTTCGGTTAAAGTTGTAGCATCTGCAACCGCAAACGGTACATCGAGCATTTTTGCCAATGTCTGAGCCAACAATGTTTTACCTGAACCCGTAGGACCAACAAGTAATATATTTGATTTTTGAATTTCAACACCGTCTTTATCTTTTCCGGCATTATGTTTTAAACGTTTATAGTGATTGTATACGGCAACAGATAAAACTTTTTTCGCATCATCTTGACCTACAATGTATTGATCCAAATAAGCCTTAATTTCGTGAGGTTTCGGAATTGGTTTTTCTTCACTTTCAGCAGATTCCAAACCTACTGAACCCTCTTTATCTTTGCCTTCAAAAAATTCTTCATCAAGAATTTCGTTACACAATTCTACACATTCATCGCAAATATAAACTTCAGGACCTGCAATAAGTTTTTTTACCTGATCTTGAGTTTTTCCGCAAAATGAACATTTTAATTTATCGTCTTCATGCTTAGACATTTATTTTCTCCAATTATTTAATGATGTCGCGAGATATAACTTTATCTATCATACCGTATTCTAACGCTTCTTGTGGGGTCATAATATAATCACGGTCTGTATCTTTTTCGATTTTTTTAATTGATTGACCTGTATTAGATGCCAAAATTTCATTTAAAGATTTTTTAATTCTAACAATTTCAGCAGCTTGAATTTCGATATCGGTTGCTTGACCTTGAGCCCCACCAAGAGGTTGGTGAATAAGAACTCTTGAATGAGGTAAAGCCATTCTCTTACCTTTTGTACCTGATGAAAGTAAAAAAGCACCCATACTTGCAGCCTGCCCTAAACAAATAGTTGAAACATCCGCTCTTATATGCTGCATAGTATCATATATTGCAAAACCTGCAGTTACGCTACCTCCCGGAGAATTGATATATAACATAATATCTTTTTCAGGGTTTTCGCTGTCTAATAACAACAATTGAGCAACAACAAGGTTAGCAACCATGTCATCTATCTCTGTTCCCAAAAAGATAATTCTTTCTCTTAATAGTCTTGAGAAAATGTCGAAAGATCTTTCTCCTCTGCTTGATTGTTCAATAACTACAGGTACAAAACTCATTATTAAATTCCCTTTCTTATTTATATCAGGCGGCATGAAATCTGCCGCCTCATATTCTACATTATACTATTTTATTTACTATGCTTCAACCTTTTCTTTAGAAGCAATTTCAACATATTCAAATTTGTTGTTTTCTACTAAAAAATTTCTTACTTTATCATTGATAACTTGTTGAGATAAAGTAGTTAAAAATTCAGGATTTTGACCGAATTGTTTAACCAATTGATCTGGGGTAACTCCATATACCATCGATAATTGAGAAAGCTTTTCAGTAAAATCTTTTTGTTCAACAGAAATTTTTTCTTCTTTAGAAATTTTATCGATAATTAAAGAATTTTTTATTCTTAATTTTGCTTCTTCAGCAAGAGTTTCACTTAATTTAGCTTCTCCGCCTTGAGCTTCAACATATTTTGTCCAATCCATTCCTTGGTATGACAATCTTTGTTGATAATCAGCTTTTAATGAAGAAACTTCTCTATCAATCATTCTTTGAGGGATTTCAACAGAAGTTGAGTCTACAATTGATTTAAATACAGCATTTTCTGCAGATGATTTTTTAATACTTTCTCTTTGAGAATCAATATATTTTTGAATATCAGCTTTTAATTCATCAACTGTTTTAAATTGAGTATTCTTTTTAACAAATTCTTCATTTAATTCAGGTATAACTCTTTGCTTAATTTCATTAATTTTAATAGCAAAAGTTGCCGGTTGACCTTTTAATTTTTCATCATGATATTCAGCCGGGAATGTAACATTGATATCAAATTCATCTTTAATATTATGACCAACCAATTGTTCTGCAAAACCGGGGATGAAATTTGAATGAGCTAAATCAAGAGTATAACCCTTAGCCGATCCGCCTTGTATTTTTTCACCGTTACAAGTTCCGTCAAAATCAAATGTTACAATATCTGTTTCCTTTGAAGGTCTGTCTAACACTAATTCGGTAGAAGAATGTTGAGTCATAAAAGAGTCTAATGCTTTATCAAAAGCTTTATCATCAGAAGCAGGAATTTCTGCCTTTAGACTTAATGATTTGTATTCCCCTAATTTAACTTCAGGTCTTACTTCAACTTCTACAATTACTTCAAGATCTTTACCATGTTCAAATTTGTAATCTTTCAAAATCGGCTGAGAAATAACATCTAATTTGTTATCATAAAAAACTTGGTTCAAATATTTTGGCATTAAAGAATCAATTGCTTCTTGTTGTATTCTGTCAACACCGACATGTCTTTCTACAACCGCACGAGGCGCTTTACCTTTTCTAAAACCGTTAACGTTAATGTATTGAGAAATTTTGCTTGCAGCTGCATTGTATGCACTATCAGCTTCTTTAGCAGGAATTTCAATATTTATTGTTACAATGTTTTCATTTCCTTTTGTTACTGTTGATTTCATTTTTAATATCCTTTTCTTTTATATGTACATGTATCTTCCAAAATTTTAGCCTAAAAAAGAATAAAATCAAGGGGGTAATGCAATACATACAAAGGTTTCTAGGTTAACATTTCTATAAAATCAAATAATACCCCTTGCATGGGATTATTTTTGTGTTTTAATTTTAATACAGTCAGGGTAATTCCTCTTTAGCCCGACTGAGGAATATACACAAGCGGCGGTGTATAAACCGATAATAGTATTCAAGAAAAATAAAGAAGGAAAAACAAATGTTAAAAATCAGATTAAAAAGATTAGGTGCTAAAAAACAACCTTCATACAGAATTATTGTTATTAATTCAACAACAAAAAGAGAAGGTAGACCTATTCAAGAATTAGGTTTCTATAACCCAAAAACTAAAGAAATGAAATTTGATAAAGCAAGCGCTTTAGAATGGATTTCAAAAGGAGCTCAACCAACAGAAAGAGTACAATATCTTTTGAAAAATTGTAACGATGACGGAACATTAAATTACAAAAAATCCGACAAAGTTAAACTTTCTAAAAAAGCATTAGCTAAAAAACAAGCTGAAGAGGAAGCTGCTGCTAAAGCAGCAGAAGAAGCTAAGGCTGCAGAAGAAGCTGCTGCTGAAACTCCGGCTGAAGAAGCAACTCCTGAAGCTTAATTTAACAAATAAAAAAATTAGTATAAAAAAGAGTTTTGATTTTTCAAAACTCTTTTTATACGCTTAATTTATACCCACCACCGTAAATTGTTTCAATATACTTTTTACCGTCAGAAATTTTATCTATTTTGGAACGTAAATGCCTTATATGAACCCTTATAGTTTCGACATCATCATCCTCTGAATACCCCCAAACCTCTTTTAATAATTTAGAAGAAGATACCATATTACCATGATTTTGGAAAAGAATATTAAAAATATCATATTCTATAGGTGTTAATTTCGCAATTTTTTCACCTATTTGTACACTATAATTTTCCGGTAATAAAGTTATATTTCCTATTGTAAGTATGTCTCTAGTTGAAGCAGATTTTGGGATTTGATTTGTACGTTTTAACAGTGCTCTGACTCTAACTAATAATTCTTTAATTTCAAAAGGTTTTACTAGATAATCATCTACTCCGATATTAAATCCGTTAACTTTATCATTCAATTGAGAAAGTGCTGTTAACATTATTATCGGAATATCTTTTGTTTCTTCATTTTCTCGTATTCTTTTTGCTACAGTAAAACCATCAACATCAGGCATCATTACATCAAGAATAACTAATGAAGGCAGCTCTTGTTTTGCAAGAGCAAAACCTTTTATACCGTCATAAGCCTGAAACACTTTATAACCGGCAAGCTCAAGATTTACCTTTATAAGCTCATTTATTGATACATCATCATCCACCACAAGTATTTGATTATTCATAAAAATATTTTATAATAAAATTAAGTGATGTAAACAAATATATTAAGATGTAACAAAAAATTTTTTTTTATTATATTATTTATGAGTGTAAAATATACATTTTTATATAAGGAGAAAAACAGAAATTGACTTATTCACCCGTAGAAATGTTTAATAACAATCCGGAAGCTGACGAAATTCACCTTGGACGTCATGTCTTAGCTGAATTTTTTGAATGCGATCCGAATACTTTAAACAGCATTGACAAAGTTGAAAAATATATGGTAGATGCTGCATTGGAATGTGGCGCAACAATTGTACAAAAATGCTTCCACATGTTTAATCCATACGGAGTTTCAGGGGTAGTAATTATCTCTGAAAGTCATTTGGCCATTCATACTTGGCCTGAACTTGGTTACGCTGCAGTTGATTTATTCACTTGTGGTTCAAAATGTGACCCAAAAGTTGCTTATGAATTTTTAAAAAATAAATTCAGTTCAAAAAGAGCAAGCTTCACAGAACTAAAAAGAGGCATAATTTCAAGAGATACAATGAAAGTGTCAGAACAACCTTTTGAAATTATGGAACAAATACAAAGCTAATAATAGCAAAAAATAAAATTTACACCGTTTAAATAGTCTGAAGAGGGATGATAAAAAAATCATACCTAGTCAGGCTATTTTTTACAAAAAATTAGGAAATATAAAAGAAATATAAATAGAAAAGGAGAAAAAAATGAAAACCCCAAAAATCACAGCACAAAATACAATGGCAAATTTTAAAAACACCTACGGTTTTTTAAGACAAGATGCACTCAGCAGCGAAGTATTAATTAAAGCTCGTAAATATACCCCAAACAAAGCTCAATATTTTAGACCTACTGAATTAATTATGCAACCTGTGCGAAACAATGCAATGGTTGGAACAAAATTTGACCACTTCTTTGGTTAATTATTTGTATAAAATTTTATAGCATCAGGAATTGTGCTTATCAAATCTTCTGCCATTACAGAATATTCGGTAAGCCTTTCCTTTTGTATATCACCACATAATCCATGTAAATACACCCCTAAACAAGAAGCCTCGAATAAATCCATTTTTTGCGCAACAAGACCGGATATTATACCCGTAAGCACATCTCCTGATCCCGCTTTTGCTAATGCATTATTCCCTGTTATATTTGTATAATTTCTGCCATTTGGTGAATAAATATAAGTTTTATGCGTTTTTAAAACAGTTATACAATTATACTTTTCAGTAATTAATTTTGCCGCTTCTTCAATATTATTTGTTACATCATCAACATTAAGCAGACGAGCAGCCTCTTTTGGATGGGGGGTAAAAATTACATTTTTAAATTGCTTATTTATAAATTTCATCGAATCATCTGATATCAGATTCAATGCATCAGCATCCATTACAATTGGAGTATGTACATTCGTATATTTTAAAAATTTTGAATACAAAGTTCTTGCATAACTATCTTTCCCTAAACCGCAACCAATAGAAATAACATCAGCAGTATCAATATATTCTTTTAATTTATTCGCCTTAACAAATACGACATTACTTGTTTTTGCAGCTACCGCCATTCGCGAATCATTTGAGGTGCATAAAAAACAGTATCCACATCCCATTTTTAAAGCAGAAATACTTGATAAGTATGCTGCACCTGACATATAATCAGAACCCGCAATATTTAAAACTCTGCCATAAGTTGATTTATTAGATATTTCATATCTTTGAGGTAATTTAAATTCCATTTTGCCTTACTGCCTCATAAGCTACTATCGCAACTGAATTTGATAAGTTTAAGCTTCTTTGACCTTCGCGCATTGGTATAGTTCTTGCATTCTCATCTTGTACATACTTATCAGGCAATCCTCTGGTTTCCGGACCAAAAACTATAAAATCACCATCTTTAAAATTAATTTCTGTATATAATTTATTAGTTTTAGTTGTTAAATAATAAAAAGTGCCTTTAGGAAACATCTCATATAATTTTTCCATAGACTCAACTTTAGTAATATTCACGCTTTCCCAATAATCAAGTCCTGCTCGCTTTGTATATTTACTTGAAAGCGAAAACCCCAATTTCCCAACAAGATAAAGATCCGAGCCGCAACACGCACACAACCTTGCAATATTTCCTGTATTTTGAGGTATTTCAGGTTCATATAGAACAATGTTTAATTTAGCGCACATTATTTAAATAACTTTCCGCTTTCGGCAACAACAGGTATAGCACGAACCACACAAAATATAATTGCAATCCATGCCAGAATCACAGCTACTGTACCAACCGGCTGAGCAATTTCACTATCAAGCCCCGGAATATAAGCAAAAATTAAAAGCACAAATGCGCTAACTTTTGCAACAGCATAACTTATTCTCATAAATTTTGAACCGCAAATAAATTTTCCCCAAGCAGTAGATTGCATGGATTTTTCGCCAAAAGCCGTCATTCCCTTGGATAAAGCGACACTTCTTATACCGTCCGTTGTAAATGCTCTGGCTACACAGATAAGAGGGAAAATAATATTTAACCACCCCATAACAGCAAATACAATCCAATAAGATGCTTCTACGATTCTATCTCCTAAAATATCAAGTACCGAACCCCATTCCGAAGCTTGATTGTATTTTCTTGCAATATAACCGTCTACACCGTCCATTATAAATGCAATAATTGTTAATATTAATGCCCAAATATAAGCATTTTGCGTTCTTACAAACAACAAACCTATTGCAATGAACGCTACAAATACTCTGCTTATTGAAACTATATTCGCCGTATTATTTTTAATATCCATACTACACCTTCTTTGATCTTGAGAGCGCAAAATCAACATTATCAAGATTTTTAGCTCTATCTCCAAGCATAATTCTTTCTGCTTCTTCTAACGCACTAACTACAATAAATCCGTTTTCACCATCAGAACGAGCCTTTTTACCTGTTTCGCAACAGCTTACAAAATGCTGACACTCTAATTTTAAAGGTTCTATTTCTAAATAATCAAGCTGAAGCTGCTCACTATTACCTGCTTTAAAATTATCATAAACAGTAAGCTTATGTTCTGCAACGGTATCATCCATAATTGCAGTACGCTTTGTTCCTCTGACTAACAACTGAACATGTTTTTTCGGAGTAATCCAGCTATCAGAAATTTGAGCAATAGCTCCGCCTTCCATTTCAAGAGTAATATGCGTAATATCCATTATATCATTTTGATCTGAAGAACAGCCAACCGCAGAAATAACTCTTTTAGGATTTTTGCCCAAAACATAACTTATCATAGAAACGTCATGCGGCGCTAAATCCCACATTACGCTTCTGTCATTTTTAAAATAATTAATATTCAATCGATCACTTTGTGCATATACAACATCACCCAAAACCCCATCTTCAACAAGCATTTTTAATCTATTTACAGCCGGATGATATAAAAGCAAATGACCAACCATTAAAACAAGACCTTTTTTATCTGCCAAATCTGTTAAATCTCTTGCTTCTTGTGCAACTGTTGAGATAGGTTTTTCTACATAAACATGCTTTCCGCCTTCTAACATAGCTTTTACAAACTTAAAATGTGTATGACTCGGAGTTACAACAACAACACCCATAATATTATCATTATTAATAATATCGTTATAATCTTTTGTTGTTGGAATACCCGGATATTGTTCTTTTACTTTAGAAAGATTTTCATCGTCTAAATCACAAACCATTCCAAGTGCGTTCAAATTATAAAAATTACGAACTACATTTCTGCCCCATAGTCCACAACCTAATACTGCTATCTTTTTTTCACTCATATTCCAAAACCTTCTTAATATTATATTTAATTATTAATTATATTATAAACGAAAATACATTGATGCGCAAAAAATATTACGAATTTTGCACTCTAAAATTATACATATTTTCATAAAGCTGATAAAATTCCTCTTGTACATCATCCGGAAAATATTGAGCTAATTTATCTAACAATGGACGAGGTATTTCTGAAATTTTAACCATTCTGTCTAAAACTTCGTCACTCATAGGATACATCGACCCGTAATTTTTATAAAATATATGACTGAATTCAGCATTTGACTGAGTTGTGTAACGGTTAACCTTATCTCCTAATTTTGCTGTTACGATATTATCTCCCCATTGAACTCCGACATATCCGTTTAATAAAAGTCTTAAAATTAAATCATAATCAGCTAATAATCTGAATTTTGCATCAAAATAACCAAGCTCTTGAAGAGCGGATTTCTTAAAGATTGCGGCTTGACGAGGAAATGGAACAACTTGAAAAGCATTCAAAATTGCAGGTTCAAAAAGAAATGCCGTGCCGTCAGGCTGCGAACAATATGAAGGGAAACAACAAAAATCAGCCTCTTCTTCCTCCATATAATTAACAACATTTTCGATACCTTTAATGTCATGATAAAAATCATCACAACTTAAAAATGCAACATATTTACCTTTAGCTCTTACCAATCCTTTGTTTATAGCATCAAATTTCCCTTGATCAGGCTCAGAATAAAATGCAAGAGAACCTTCATTTTTATATTCCACAAGCAAATCAACCGTTCCGTCTTTAGAAGCATTATCCATAACTAACAAATCCAAATAAGGATATGTTTGCTTTCCTAGCATCGTAATCATTAAATCAAAATCATTAACTTGCTCATTATCTACAACGTTATATGTTGGAGTGATTATTGTAACTTGCGGTTCGTACATATTTTATCCTCTTTAATAGCTCATATATATTTGTCTTAAAATTTGTTCTTCTAAATTTTTTTTATCCAAAGATGAAATTTTTGAATCATTAATCATTATATCAAAAGCCAAAACATTTCCTCTTCTTGTTGTTATATAACCGGCCAACGCACTAACACCGGACAACGTTCCTGTTTTAACCTTTAAATTATCTCTAAAATAAAGCATGCGCTTTTCCAATGTTCCTTCACCCGGGGAAACCATCAATTCTTTATATTTATCTATATCATCTTCATAATATTTTGCCTTCAAAAATTTCGTCATAAAATCAGATGTTAACAAATTATTTTTAGAAACACCGCTTCCGTCAACGATAGTAACTTCTGACATATCTAAACCTAATTTAGCCAAATATTCATCAAGCATTTTTAATGAATTTTCAGTAGTTCCCTGAGATCCGGACCAAACAGCTCCTGCAGTTTTAAATAAAGTTTCAGCAGCGGAATTGTTACTGTCTTTTAAAATTAATTTTGCAACATTATTTATCGGATGTGAAATTTTATCAACTAAATAAATATTATTCTTAGGTAAAACAGCCTTTTTAATCGGTTTAAAATAACCCAGTTTAACTTTGGAAATTGCATTTTCAAGTCTTAAAGTGAAATATCTTTTTTGATTCGGCACCGGCAAATATTTTATAATTCCTGAAGATATGGTGCCTGATACATTTATTACATTATTAATATCATTATTTTTTGAAAACTCAACGTTATCTTCTTTTGAATTTAAATCTACATTTACGGCATTCATAAATGTAAACGGATAAAACGGATTAACGACAATAGTAGGAGAAATAGATTGAGCTACAGGTGCAATTTCAATTTTTACAATATTACCATCTAAATTGTACGCACTAAATTTTGGCATTGCAGGATTTAAATCATCATCCCATTGCCATCCTTCTCCCCAATCTTTTTCATCAAAAACACTTGCATCAAGATACACATTTTTCGGAGAAACAATATTTTTTCCTTTTGCCGTTTTAAGCATATTGCTCAAATCAATTGATTTTAGCATTGGATCGCCGGATAATTTAAAATATAAATCATTATTTGAACTTTTATACAATTCAGTTACATATTCATAATCATAACCTAATGTATTAATTGAAGAAGCAAATGTAATAAGTTTTAATGTCGATGCCGGATTCATCGGTGTTTTAGGATTTAGTGAATAAACAACATTTCCATTTTTAACATCCCTGACTGAAACAGAAACTCCTCCTTTATTAACATTTAATTTTTTTATAACTTTATCCACAGAAGAAGCATTCGCACCTCCTGCAAATAAAAATAAACTTAAAATCAAACATATTATATTTCGCATAGTTCTTTTACCTCATAATTATCTTTAATATCTTTAAGAATAGGTGATTTTTCTCTAAATCTATACATATCATCAAGTGATAAAACAGAAGAAACTATAGCTTCTCCAGTCATAATAGATGCTATTTCTTCTCCCTTGTACTCAATAATTCTTGATTCTCCTAAATTAGATTCTTCATTTTCAATATAACCGCATTGAGTCAAAGCAAGCATATAGCATTGATTTTCAATCGCTCTGGATTTTGTCATCATTTCCCAAGGAATTGGTTTTTTAGATCCCCATGCGGCGCAATTTACTAATACATCTGCTCCTGCTTTTGCATAAGCTCTATACAATTCCGGAAATCTGATATCATAACAAATACTTATTCCAAACTTTACGCCATCTAATTCAACCATAAAGCCATTTTCTCCGGCATTAACATATTTGTCTTCATCGCATCCGTAATATGAATACAAATGATTTTTTGAATACAGACCTAACAATTTCCCGCTTTTATCAATAATCGGACATGAATTATAATAATTATCGTCTTTTTTTATTATAATACTGCCTCCGATAATATTAGTGTTATATTTTTTTGCCAAATCAGAAAGAAATTCTATCGCGTAATTATTCGAAAGTTCTTGCGCTGTTTCTCTAAAATGAAAACAAGACCAGCCAACAGTCCACACTTCAGGCAAAACTATAACGTCTGTTTGCTCTTGCAAGTTATTTTCCAAAACAGAAGAAATTTTATTGCAATTAGCCCTAACGTCTCCAATAACAGAATTCATTTGGAGTAATGATACTTTTATTGTTTTTGATTCCATAATTTATTTTTTATAGCCTCATCAAATTTTTCAGGAGCAATTTGCTCGAGATTAACTAAAGAATTTTTAACTTCTTTTAATACTTGTTCATCGCTTTTGTCTTTGGTGTAAATCGGATCACCAAATAATGTTAAAATTCTGCAAGGACCGCAAGGGAAAGACATTTTATCCCAAGAAGGAATTTTAACTAACGTTATATCCTTAGAATACCAATAAACAGGAATAATCGGAGCTCCGGATTCTTTTGAAAGCATTACAATCCCGGGTTTCACCTCGTGATATGGACCTCTTGGACCGTCAACCATTATTGCAACATCTTCACCGGATTTTAATTTTTCAATCATGTGTAAAGTTGAAGAAACCGAACCTTTACGTTTAGAGGAACCTCTGCAGGTTTTAAATCCGAAAGATTTTGCGACATTTGCAACGATTTGCCCGTCCATAGAATTACTTATCAGTATATTTACATTACCTTTATTAGGTAATCCATATACAGCCAGCTGATGTTCATGCCAAAGTGCGTATACACAAGGCTCGATATTTGACTGATTATATGAACGCATAAACGTAATGTGTTTTTGAGAATGAGTTAAAAAACGAACCAAGCCGTCTAAAATAAACATGTTATTTTGATTAATAAGCCTTACCATGCAACAATCATAACATACAAAGACTCAAATAGCAAAAAAAAAATACATAAAAAAAGAGATTTTAAAATCTCTTTTTTTAAATGGTCGGGATGACATGATTCGAACATGCGACCCCCTCGTCCCAAGCGAGGTGCGCTACCAAGCTGCGCTACATCCCGAGGGGTAAATATTACTCAAAAAAGTAATATTTAATCGTAACTATATAAAGATTATAAAATAAAAAAAAATCTCGTCAAGTCACATATCTTAAAAAATTTCCCCGTTGACTTGAAATTATATTTATAATATATTTACCCCCAGAGAGAATTTACACTATTAGAGAGGATTAGGGAAAGTGGATTTTATTTCTTGGACAATATGGTTTTTAACAAAATTAGCAGGCTTTGTAGGCGGATATGGTGTTGCAATCATTGTATTAACATTAATTGTAAGATTTGCAATGTGGCATTTAAATGTTGAACAGCAACGTTCAATGAAAAAAATGCAATCCTTGCAGCCAAAATTAAAAGCAATTCAAGACAGATATAAAAATAACCCTCAAGTTATGCAGCAAAAACTTATGGAATTTTATAAAGACCATAAATTTAACCCTGCAGGAGGGTGCTTACCTTTATTAATACAGTTACCGATTTTCATGCTTTTGTATGCAGCATTAATCAGTCCTCAATTTATACAAGTTGCGGGAAATCAGCATTTCTTATTTATAAACAGCTTGGCGACTACGCTAAGAGCCACCGCAGGAATTTCAAATGACGGTAAACTTGGAATTTCACCAAACGATAAATTAATCTTAGGAAATACTGCAACTATTTATATCGCAGAAAAAGAACTTAAAAATGTGAAGATTAAAGACCCTACACAAGCGTTGAAAATTCAAGGTGATGTTACCCCGGGACAAGATGTCGATTTAACTTTTAGCCTTGATAATATAAATCTTAAATTCAGCGAACTCGGCAAAGTAGATAAAGCAAAAGTAACAATTACAAATTCAAGCAACAGAGAAAGTGAAGACATAACTTTTGTTAGAAAAGATGAAGATACAATGAGTGCTTCTGTTCCGACGGCTCCAGTAAATAGAGGTTGGCATTGGGATGTAATAGTATTAATTGTTCTTTTCGCAATTACTATGTTAATTTCACAAAAAATAATGATGGCTATGAATAATTCTGACAATCAGGATCCGACACAAGCCGCATTACAAAAATCAATGGGAACATTTATGCCGTTGATGATTATTGCAACATTTGTATTTATTCCGATTCCTGCCGGAGTTTTGCTATATCTGATTACAAGTAATATAATCCAAATTTTCCAATCTATTATTATCAATAAACAAATTGATCTTGAAGAAGCAAAGAAAAAAGAAAAAGTTGACGATTTGGAATTAAAAAACGCTAAAAAAGTAAACTAATATGCACATATCAGAATTTGATTATGAATTACCCGATGAATTAATCGCACAAATGCCTGCTAACAAGCGGGAAAATTCTAGAATGCTTGTACTTAATCGGGAGAAAAAATCAATTAACCATAAACATTTTTATGACATTGTTGATTATTTAGACGAAAACGACCTACTCGTTCTAAATAATACAAAAGTTATACCGGCAAGACTTTTTGGCACTAAAGAAACAGGTGGTAAAATGGAAGTCTTTTTGCTTGAAGCTCAAAGTGAAGGCAGTAATTATTGGTCTTGCCTAATTAAGCCGTCAAAAAAAGTAAAATCAAACACCATAATAACCATAAGCGATGAATTAAAAGCTATTCCGATAAAAAGACTTGAAGATGACGGGGAATGGCTTGTTAAACTTCAATATAGCGGCGATTTGTTTGAAATTTTGCACAAAGTAGGCAATATTCCGCTTCCTCCTTATATTGAGCGTAAAATTCAAACAGAAGAACAGCGTAAATTTGACACAGAACGTTATCAGACGGTTTACGCACAAGATGAAGGTTCTGTGGCAGCACCCACTGCAGGATTGCATTTTACAAAAGAGATATTAAAAAAATTGCAAGATAAAGGTGTTGAAGTTGCTTATGTAACGTTAAATGTCGGACTTGGGACCTTCAGACCGGTCAAATGCGATAATATTTTAGACCATAAAATGCATTCAGAAACCTTTGAAATAACTAAAGAAGCTGCAGATAAAATTAACAACGCAAAAACTAAAGGTAAAAATATTGTTGCAGTAGGGACAACATCAGTCAGAACACTTGAAACCGCCTTCCAAAAATACGGCAAAATTTGCGAATGCAAAGACCATTCAGAATTATTTATTTACCCGCCTTATGAATTTAAAGTAGTAAATAAATTACTAACAAATTTTCACCTGCCGAAATCCACACTTTTAATGCTTGTTAGCGCACTTGCAGGAAAAGAATTTATTTTTAAAGCGTATAAAGAAGCTGTAGAAAATAAATACAGATTTTTCAGTTACGGCGATTGTATGTTTATAGAGTAAAATTATTTATTACGCACAAATTCAACGTGGTAATCGAGAGATTCAAGAATTTGCTCCACTTCAACAAATTTAATAGTATTTCTGCGTAATTTGTTTGTAATATTATTGCTTACAATATTTTTATTATATTTTGCACTCATCAAAACACAAACTTTTTTTAACGTAGTGCCATTTTTAGCTATCAAACTTTTCAGCTCGTTACGAATGTCCATTTTTAGATTATATAACCTGTTGACAAGGATGACTAAAAATGATATTAATACACCATATTACAATCTTTATTGTATTATAGTGTGTAATATTTGTATAAAGGAGAAAAGTATGACAAAAAATTATGGCTTTACACTCGCAGAAAGTGCTACGCACACAAACATGCTACAAAGGGTTGGTAACGGATTCACGTTAGCAGAAATTTTGATCACCCTAGCAATCGTCGGTGTTGTTGCAGCGATGACAATACCAACGTTGATTGCAAAGATTAACAGTATCGTTACAGACAACCAACAAAAAGTATTCAATGCCAAAATTATTAAGGGTATGAACTTAACCAAAACCGCAGGTGATTTGAATGATACTTATGACTCTACTTACGATTTCTTAGTTAACGGCTTAGGTAAAAACCTAAAAATGGCTAAGGTATGTGATAAAGATCACATAAGAGATTGTATACCTTATGATAAAATTAAATTTG
>CAYVSD010000037.1:0-20355 GCA_964453315.1 uncultured Muribaculaceae bacterium
AGAAAAGAATTTCTTAGCGAAGGATGAGCTTAGAAATTCAAGTGAGGGGTGAATTTTATGCTACGCGCCCCTTACGGGGAACAACCCTCACCCTAACCCTCTTCCCTTGGAGAGGGAAAGATTGTCGGCGGAGCTCCGCTCCGCCGACCTAAAAAACTTATCGCCTTATAGACTTATTGACTTGTTTAACTAATCCTACGCCCTCGCATTAAACGGCTTCCGAGCCTGCGGCCTTGTCCTGCGAACAGCTTGAAATCGCCGCAGGCTGCTTCAGCCTCTGCTCGCTACTTCGCCACGCAAACCGCCCTGAAATAGGAATTGCTGCGGAAGTCGCAGCTGCTCGTGTACGAACTGCTGAAGTACCGGGAGTACGCGAAGTTAGCGCTGTACTCTGAACTGGACCACACGTAGGACCAGGAGGAGCCTAAACCGGAAAGAGCAGTTGGGATTTTTGATGTGTCTAAGGTTAGGCCATCTTTGTAACCATTTGTTAAGCTTGTATCGTTGTATAGTTCTTGGGCTATTTTTGTTAGTTCTGCTTCGGTTGGTAATCTGCCGCCGGAGTCTTTACAGGTCTTTACTGCGCCTGCCCAATAGTCAGAGTCATAATTACATGCATTTATTGGATAACCATTTGCTTTTAATTCTTCACATTCTGCTTTTGTTACTGATGTTGGTACAGCTGCATTTGATATTATTTTTACTCCGCCTAATGTTGCCAAGACTGCTGAACCTTTTTTAATATTCAATGTTGCGTTGAATGTTAAAAGGTCTTTACCCATTTTATTAGGTTTTCTTGTTCCGTTTAAATCATATA
Source organism: uncultured Muribaculaceae bacterium (assembly GCA_964453315.1). Lineage (GTDB taxonomy): Bacteria > Cyanobacteriota > Vampirovibrionia > Gastranaerophilales > Gastranaerophilaceae > Zag111. The sequence goes on from CAYVSD010000037.1 coordinate 818, forward strand.
TACCTGCAAAGCATGGATTTTCACCTATATCTCTGTCTAATTTACCTTCGTCTACAAGACAATCTTGTTTATACGTAGCTATTACTACTGTTCCGTCACCCATGACAAAGCTTGCTATATCTTTATAACCTTCATCTTCTGTTTTGCCAAGTTCTTCTGCTGTATCTATATCTTTTACATCTACGCTGTCTTCTTTGTTATCTGATGTTGTATAAAGAATAGTATCATACGGTACACAATCTCTTGTATGAGATGCGTCACATATTTTTGTCATTTTTAAATGTTTACCTAATCCGTTACGTAAGAAATCTTCTGTTGATGAATAAGTATTATTTAATTCACCTGCTGTTCTTGTTAAATTAAGACCTTTTAATACTTTTGCTTCAAATACTTTCTTTTGGTTTTCTGTAACCTTTTCATTAATTTTTGCAATCAATGTTGGAATAGTCATTGCTGCAACTACGCCAACGATTGCTAATGTAATTAGGACTTCTGCAAGCGTAAACCCGTTACCAACCTTTTGTAGCATGTTTATGTGCGTAGCACCCTCTGCAAGTGTGAAGGCTCTTTTTGTCATACTTTTCTCCTTTATATTTATTAAAGTATTCTTTTATTTTTAAAAGAATACTTTTAATTATGCAAAAATTATTTTACTTGTCAACAATATAAATGCTATTAAATATATAATCTCCGTATGCAGGAATTAGCTTTAGAAAAAATTGATGCAAAAAAAGAAGTCAAAATAATGCTTTCTAAAAAAGCATGGACGATGAAAAATCTTGCACAAAAACTCTCGGAGACCACAGGAAAATTTTATTCCCCGCAAAATCTCAATTACAGGCTTTCACAAAATAAACTTAAATTATACGAAATGGGCTACATCTGTCAAATTCTTGGTTTTAAAATCGACTTTATTGAAAATAAAGATTAATTAAATTATTTCAATATAATCTTTTTAAAATGTTTTTTACCTTTTTTAATTTTTAAACCGTTTCCAAAATCAGAAACAGTATAATTTTTACCCAAATCCGTAATCTGTTCATCATTAATACTTACACCGCCCTGTTGTATCAAACGTTTTGCTTCCCCGTTACTTGAAGCAAAACCCGATTTGACAACCAGCTGAACAATTCCGATAGTACCGTCAATCAATTCATCTTTCGAAATTTCTTCTGTCGGCATATCAGCGCTATCTCCGCCGCCGCCAAACAACGCATAAGCGGCCGCTTTTGCCTTATCAGCTTCTTCTGCTCCGTGAACAAGTGAAGTTAATTCATAAGCCAAAATCTCTTTCTTCTCATTAATCCTTGAATCATCCCATTTGTCCATTTCTTCAATATACTCCATTGGCAAAAAGGTAAGCATACGAATACATTTCATAACGTCTGCATCCTCAACATTTCGCCAATACTGATAAAATTCATAAGGAGAAGTTTTTTCAGAATCAAGCCACACCGCGCCTTTTGCAGTTTTACCCATTTTCTTACCTTCGCTGTTTAACAACAATGTAATTGTCATAGCATAAGCGTCTTCACCGGTTTTCTTTCTGATAAGTTCAGTTCCGGCAAGCATATTACTCCATTGATCATCCCCGCCAAACTGCATATTACAGCCGTAATTTTGATGCAAATGATAAAAATCATAAGCCTGCATTATCATATAATTAAATTCTAAAAAGCTAAGCCCTTTTTCCATTCTTTGTTTATAACATTCGGCTCTAAGCATATTATTTACAGAAAAACAAGCGCCAACTTCACGTAAAAGTTCAATATAATTTAAGTTCAAGAGCCAATCCGCATTATTAACCATAATTGCAGCGTCATCACCAAAAGTGATAAATCTTTCCATTTGTTTTTTAAAGCAATCACAATTATGCTGAATCATCTCAGGAGTCATCATTGAACGCATATCACTTCTGCCTGACGGATCTCCGATATAACCCGTTCCGCCGCCAATTAATACAACAGGCTTATTCCCCGCCATTTGCAGTCTTTTCATTAAACACAACGCCATAAAATGACCAACATGCAAAGAATCTGCCGTCGGGTCAAAACCTATATAAAATCTGGCCCCGCCATTATTTATTAATTCCTTAATTTCATTATTATCAGTTACCTGAGCAATAAGCCCTCTTGCCTGTAACTCTTCAAATATCTTCATTACATCTCCTTAAATAAGTTTTGCGTTCTGTTTAAAATATAAAACATATAAAAATTATTGTAAAGGCGAAGTATATAAAATTTAAATAATTGACATTTTCTATAGCTATATATAAAATATTAAAGTAGATTTGGGGTTTATATTTATGGAACTAAGAAATAGTCACATTTTGTCCTTATTGGAAACTAAAACAAAAAATTATGAAGAACGTATCGCACTCGGAATTAAAGGTCAATACGGCTGGGAAGAAATTACATACAAGGGTTTAGGGCTTTTATCAAGGAAAATTGCCCGTTATTTAATTGAAGATCTTGGCATAAAAAAAGGAGAATGCCTTGCTATCCTGTCAGAATCAAAGCCTGAATACGGAGCTTGCGTATTTGCATCAGTTTTAACAGGAACAACAACCGTTCCGTTAGATATTAAGCTTTCACAATATGAATTAACTTCTATCTTATCGGATTGTCTGCCAACTGTTATGCTGGTTTCCCGCCAATATCTTGATATGGCACTTGCTTTGCAAAAAAATATTTCATCAATACAACATATTATTGTAATAGATGAACATTCTTCAAATCCAGATATTAAAAGTATTTATGAACTTCCTGACAAATATGACGCAAAATGGCGCCAAAGAAGCTCTAAGTCAACCGCATTAATTATCTATACATCAGGCACAACCGGAGCACCAAAAGGTGTTGAAATTTCATTCAAAAATATTAATGCACAACTAATTGATCTTATGGAAGTCGTTGATATTATTTTGCCTAAAAAACAAAAAATTAATATGCTTTCTATTTTGCCGATGAATCATTTATTTGAAATGACAGTAGGCTTTTCAACTTTTTTAAATGCAGGATATACCATATATTACACCACAAGCCTGAAACCTAAAGATATTACAGGCATTATGAAAGAAAAACGCATTCAATTTATGATTGTTGTTCCCGCATTTTTAAAACTTTTGAAAACCGGTATTGAACGTGAAATCAATAATTCTTCACCATTTACACGCATAATGTTCAGTACTTTATACCATGCGGCAAGATTTGTTCCGACTTACAAATTAAGAAAAATGTTATTCAAAAAAATACATTCAAACTTTGGCGGAGAATTTTTCGGATGCATATCAGGCGGTGCTCCGCTTGACACAGAAGTCGGCAAATTCTTTGAAAGAATCGGCATAAGAGTTTATCAAGGTTACGGTTTATCTGAAACAAGTCCTGTTGTTTCAGTAAATTACGATAAAAAAGGTAAACTTGCTTCAGTTGGTCATCCATTGACGCATTTTGAAGCAAAAACAGATCCTTCAACAGGTGAATTATATCTGCGCGGTCCTTCGGTTATGAAAGGTTATCACAATCAACCCGAATTAACGGCAGAAGTAATCGACGAAGAAGGCTGGCTGCATACAGGAGATATTGCAAAAATCGATAAAGACGGCCATATCTACATTACAGGCAGAATTAAAAATATGATAGTTCTTCAAGGAGGTAAAAAAGTGTTCCCTGAAGAAGTAGAAACTATATTAGAAAAAAGCTCTTATGTTTCAGAAGTTTGCGTACTCGGAACATCAAGAAACTTTGGCTCAAAAGACGGCACAGAAGAAGTTACCGCCGTAATTGTCCCAAAAGCAGAGCTGTATAACAGCTACTCAGATGACGATATTGATCGTATGGTGAAACTTGATGTTAAATCCTTGTCACAAAATCTTGCTCTATATAAACGTCCGACAAATATTATTATTTCGAAAGACGCTCTTCCGAAAACAACAACTCTTAAAGTTAAACGTAAAGAAGTCAAAGAGCTTATCGGAGTTTAAATTACATTTAAACACACAAAAAATGAGCCTTATAAAAGGCTCATTTTTTATTTCCATTTAATTCATCTATAATGCAAAATCCTCTTCCGCAGGAAGTATTGCCGGGATTCCGTTAATCCAATCTTTTGCTTCTTTACTTGCATGTGTCCAATTTACGGATAACAAGCCGCGCTGAACCCAAATCAATTCTTTAAAGAATTCATATTGAGAATTTAAAGCATCAAGTTTTGCATCAAAATACAACTGCTGAGCATCAGAAATTTGATTAATAGGAACTTCTCCCCTTAAATATTTTGCTTTAACAGTTTGATAATTTTCTATCTGAGCAAACATCGCTTTATATGATTTTTCAATCATAAAATATTTTGATATAGCACGATTTACAACAGAACGAACTTGCATTTCAATTTCGGTATTTACTTCATCAAGATAAGCATTAAGCTCATTTAATTCTGATTTACAACGAGCAATTTCAGCTATTTTATGACCACCCTCAATAGGCTTCCATTGAGCGGCTATCAATACTCTTGTCGAAGTCTGATTAAGATTTAAATACGGCGAATTCATATAAGCTGCCATAGGTGTTGTCCCAGGCATCAAACCTGCACCTGCAACGCCGGCTGCTACATATTTCATTTGATTATGACCTTCGTTCTCATAAGGTAATTGCCTATCAAAAAATGAACCATATTCTAAAGATAATTTCGCATTCGGCATAACAAACTTTTGAGCATAATTTGAAAGTTCAGCCTTTTTCATAGCAATCGCAGCTTTCAATTTTGCAGTTTCAGGCGAAAGATAAATAGCTTCTGCAACGAGCATATCCGTAAATTTGCCTAATTTTTGCGGATTTCTCACATGATCAATAATATGCAAATCAGATGTGAAAAACGCAGGGTCATTAGCTGTTAAAGGTACAAATTGAAAATCTGTTTTCTGATCTTTATATAAAAGTTTATTAATATGAACTTTAATATTTTTATAATCAGCCTTCATAGAAAGAAGCTTTTTCTCAGCTTCACTAACTTCTCCGGCCCAGCGTAAAACTTCTTCATACCCGCATTTACCAGTTTTTTCTCTAACCCGGGCAATCGCAAGATTTTCTCTTGTTTCCTGTACAAATTCTTCTTGAACCTTAATCATATTTTCAAGCATTAAAGTATCAATATAAAGATTACCTGTTTGATACTCGATATTTGCTTTCGTAAGATCAGCTTCTGCTTTATCAAATTTCAATTTTTTATGCTTCACAATAATATTTGTAACTAAATCAGGAGAATAAATTACCTGATCCATAGCAAGAGTAAATTGCCCGATTCTATTTGGAACATCCGCATAAGAATCCGCATAAGCACCGTTATAATGTTGATGGCCCAAATCTATTCTTAATGTCGGCAAATAACGTAAATATGCACTTGTTACAGATCTTCTTGCAGCACTAATTAAGAATTTTTTACGGGCCATATCCAAGTTATTTTCATCCAATGCATCTAAAAGCGTACCTAATGAATATTTTGGCAATTCTTTATGAGTGATTGTTACGGCATTATTCAAAAGTCTCAATGGAGGAACATAACCAACCGCTTCCCCGGAATCTGAATTATAAAAAATCACTTTATCATCATAAAAAGGTATTTTTTCATCTTTTACAACATTTCCGTGCAAAACACCATGAATATTAAATGATGTCGCTTCTGCAATTTTTTTGTCAACATCCATTGTAGATGTGCCAAGCATTGCACCGAAATCAACATCTTCACGACCTACAGAAGAAAATGACGGAAGTTTCTTCTCATTAATATATTTATACATTTCTTTACGCTGATCAGCAGATAAATTATATAATGGCGTTACAAATACCGAATCAACATCAGCAGGAATTTTCGCTAATGATGCCTTTATATTTGAATTAACAGGTACAATCACAAAATTCAAATCACATTTTTTTTCTTTAAGTTTTTTAGAAATACTTACTCCCCAATTTTTATTTGATTTATAAAAATTTTCATTCATAAGTATTGCAGCTTTTTTAATGTTAGGAACAAGAACTTTGAATGTCGCAAAATCATTTGCTGTTTGCTGCATTGGATTAAAAAACTTATCGCCAAAATCCCTTAAGCCATACTGATCAATAGTTACAACATATTTATTTTTATTAGTTCTGCCCGCATAATACGTACTGGACATGTAACCCAGCGAAATTACCATTCTTGCTCTTGAATTTAAAGCTTTGTCAGAAGCAACTTTTGCACCGGCCTCACTCCAATTGCCGGTAAAAATTAAATCTTTAGGAAAAGACGCTTTAAAATCAGGCAACAATGATCTTGTAATTGTTTGCTGAAATACCTTCAAAACTTCTTCATTTTTATCCGACGGTCCATCAAATACGAAAGCTAATTCAATAGTTTTGGCATTTGGCGCCGCCTGAAGTGTTTTAGATTTTGACGGAATTTCATTAATTGCCATTGCCGCACCGCTGTACGACAATATTAAAATACATGCCAGAAGTGCAAATAATATCCTCTTCATAAATATATCTCCTAATCCCTATTTAAATAATAAATAACACTAACAAATTAAGTATATCAAAAAAAAACTATATGTCAAAATATATAGTTTAAAAAAGTTTTATGTTAAAATAATTATATGAAAATTTTAGGCATTGATCCGGGAATGGCCATTGTAGGATATTGTGTTTTGGAATTTGACGGGAAAAATTTAAAATTAGAGCATTCCGGTTCTATTCAAACTGAAAAAAAACAAAAAGAAGGGTCAAGATTATTAGAAATTTTCAACGATATGAACGTTATTGTTGAAAAATATAAACCTGATGTATGCGCAATTGAAAAATTATTTTTCTTTAGAAATTACACAACAGTAATGCCCGTTGCACATGCTAGAGGTGTAATTTTAACAGTACTTGAAAAGTATAATGTACCTGTTTTTGAATACACTCCGATAGAAGTCAAAAAAACATTAACCGGATACGGCAGAGCATCTAAAAAAGAAGTAGAACAAATGGTTAAAATAAGTTTGGGATGTGAAACCCTGCCAAAACTTGACGATACAATAGACGCCATAGCTATTGCAATTTCATACACCCGCAATGAAGGGCTTATTAAGCAATTTGCAAAAAAATAACTCTATATTATATAATTAAACCAATGGATAAATTAGTTATAAAAAATATAATATTTACAAGTTTAATTTTAGGATTAATTTTAGGGATTTTAGCCCCAATTCCTTATATAGGAGTTTTTTCACTTTTTGGAATTATGCTTCTGACTTCTCCTGTTGTTATGCTTTATTTAATAATGGACGGAAAACTTGAAATCGCAAATGCAAAAAATAGTATTATATATGGCGCATTGTCAGGTTTTAGTGCAAATTTTACATTCGCTGTAGCATTTTCAATAATTATCACAATTATGGCAACGATATTTAATTATTCAACAAACCTGTTTTTAAGCTCAATTATCGTTAATTCACCTTTGTGGTTATTATTAATATGTATAATTTTTATAGGAACATTAACTGCAACAACAAACGCTTTTTCAGGATTTGCAACATATTATATTATAGAATTTATACGTGACATGTACGAAAAAGGATCAAAAAATGACAGAATTTAAATCAAAAATAAGAACAATTGAATGGGTAAACAATTATTCCAGAATGGTTGACCAAACCAAATTTCCGGAAAAATATGAATATGTAAATATAACAACAGGTCAAGATATGTTTGACGCTATCAAAACAATGATAGTTCGCGGCGCTCCGGCTATTGGAATTGCAGGGGCTCACGGAGTTGTTTTATACGCACAAGAACTCGCATTAAAAAAATTATCAAGAGAAGATTTTATTAAACAATTACTAGAGAAAGCTGATTATTTGGTTAGCGCAAGACCAACTGCCGTAAACCTTTTCTGGGCGGTAGAAAAACAAAAAGAAATCATTAAAAAATCATCCTCAGATATTGAAAATATTATTGAAAAATTAAAAGCTAACGGTAAAAAACTTGAACTTGAAGATATTGAAATTAATAAAAAAATTGGAGATTACGGTGCGGAAGTTGTACCAAAAGGCGCAACAATTTTAACCCACTGTAACGCAGGCGCACTTGCTACCGTAGGTTACGGAACGGCTCTGGGCGTTGTGCGTTCAGCTTTTGCGAACGACCCGACAATACAAGTTTTTGCAGATGAAACAAGACCGCGCCAACAAGGTGCAAGAATTACCACCCTTGAACTCACAATGGACGGAATCCCTGTAACTCTTATTACAGACGGAATGTGCTCATATTTTATGAAAAAAGGTATGATTGATATGGTTGTTGTCGGAGCTGACAGAATTGCCGCAAACGGCGATGCTGCAAACAAAATAGGAACTTACACCGTTGCAATTGCAGCAAAATACCATAATATCCCATTCTATGTTGCCGCTCCGCTTTCAACAATTGATACAAATATTAAATCAGGAGATGATATTATAATTGAAGAACGTTCACACGAAGAAGTCACAATGATTAACGGCAAAACCATTTGCGCAGAAGGTGTAAACGTCATAAACCCGGGGTTTGACGTTACCCCACACGAACTTATTACAGGAATTATCACAGAAAAAGGAATTTTAAAACCTGATTATAAGACATCAATAGCAAAAATTATGGAATAAAAAAGGAGTAGAAAATGAAAAAATTATTAGCATCTTTTTTAGCATTAGGACTTTTAAGTTTGAGTGCACCGGCTTTTGCGGGGACTCACGGAACTAACGGAAAAGTAAGCGGAAGATCAGTAGGAGCTGCAGCTCTTTCATTATTAATTTGGCCGGGAATAGGACAAGCCGTAAATGATAACGGATATGAAAAAAATGTAACACACGCAGTTCTTGGTTTGACAGGTGTTTTCAGAATTTGGTCATGCTATGACGCACTTGTAGATAGAAAAGGCGGAGTTTGGAATAACAGAATTTAATTATTAAATTCTTTTACCAAGTCATCTATCCATTTTATTAAATTCGGAATTTCATAAGGTTTTGGCAAATACAAATCAGCACCTGTATTCAAAACCAATTCTTTGTCGTGAATTGTTGAAGTTACAATAATTCTTGTATTTTTATATTTATCAGAATTTTTAAGCTGATAACATAAATTCAAACCATTTTTCTTCTCTAAATCTCCGGCATCAATTATAATCAGAGCAGGCGTTTCTGATTCTTGGGGAATGACATAATCCTGCATAACAGTTGTTTCATAACCTTGCAAATTCAATATAGTATTTAATAAAAGTCTTAAAGCTTCATCTGCTTCAAAAATCAAAACCTTATTATTATATTGAATTTGAGCAATACTGTTTTCTCCGGAAATTCTTGCTCTTTCAACAAGATAATTGGATTTATTCGGTAAATTGGCCATATCATTAAGCTGAATTAGAGCATTTATCACCTGTTCATTTGTCTTATATTCACCAACATCATTAGAAATAACGCTAATTGTTGAATGAACAAAGTCCGCTCTTTTCCCTGCAAATTCATCACCCTGCAAAATCATATAACCACGCAATAAATCTTGCTGCGCATAAAATTTTGTCGCAACAGAATCGAATGCAAGCGTTAGAAATTTTGCCACACGTTCAGCTTTTAAGGTATCTGTAATTACAAGAAACGAATTTTCAGACAACATTCCGACATAATCTTTATCCTCTACTGTAGCCTTAATTATTGCACCGTAAGTTTGCAGAAGTTTATCCGATGCTAATTCAGTATATGCCTGCTTATAACTGTCAAAATTTTTAATATTTACATATAGCATAGACCATTCGGATTTATCACTTAATTTTCTTTTTATCGCCCGCAAAGTGTAATTTCTATTTGGTAATATTAATTTTGTATCTAAATTTGATTCAAAATCTCTGCGCAAATGTGCTTTCATCCTGACTTTAAATTCTTCAGGATTGACCGGCTCAGATAAAAAATCGTCCGCACCGCTATTTAAAACATTTATTCTGTCATTAAAATCCGCAGATTTAGACAAAGCAACGATTACAGGACGCATATTATATGTTAATGCACGTATTTGCTTACAAAAATCGGATAAATCATTATCAAAGCTGTCTGAAATTATTATCAAATCCGGCTCTTTATCCTTTATAATCTTAATAGATGCCATTAAATCACTTGCAATAGTCACAGAATTTGACTCAGAAACAAGTAATTTTTTATACTTTGTCGATAATTCCAATCTTTTATCAATGATTAAAGTTACGGATTGCATTTGATTCTTGCCTCCTCCTCAATAGTTTTCACAGGCATTTTAATCATAAAAGAAATATTAGCTAAATCAGAATTTACTATTGGCTCAGAATTAACACTAATTTCACCGCCCATTTTTTCGACAAGACATTTTGTTATATACAACCCGAGCCCGCTGCCTTGAACTTTCCTTGTTAACGGATTATCAATACGCGAAAACTTCGTAAAAATCTTGTCATAATCCTCTTTATTAATTGCAGGACCCTGATTTGATACTTTTATAACAACATCATTATTTTGGACATTGGTTTCAATATGAGTTGTTAAAACATTTGAAGAATATTTTGCACTGTTTTCAATAACATTTGTAAGTATCTGTTGAAATTTATCTTTATCAGCAAAAATATGAGGGATATTTTTAGAAGAATTAAATACAAATTTTTGAGAAGGATATTGCGCTTTAACTATCGTAATTGTCTGCTCAATAAGCGGATTTACGGATATTTCATTATAAACCAATCTGTTATTTTGAGAAGAAAGCTTTGTAACAGAGAGCATATTTTCAACTAAATAAATAAGTCTTTGTGATTGCTCATCAATTATTTTTAAAAATTTCTTTTTACTTTCATCATCGAGCTTGTCCCACGAAGAAAGCATCGTTTGAGCAAATCCTCGAATTGAAGTCAACGGCGTGCGCAATTCGTGACTTACCGTAGAGATAAAATCTTCATAATTTTGCTCAATATCATTCATACCTCAATTATAGCAAAAGTTTTATTTTCGACAATAACAGATTAATAAATTAATCAAAACTAATATTAAATTACTGCAAGCAATATTTCTGTAAGGGTGAAACCCGCTACAGGAGAGCGATTAGCGCGTGCCCCAGAAAGGCTTGATGTGACTGCGTTTTAGCATGTTTGCCTCCTGTTTAATAAGATATTATGCACCTAAGAGACTTTTATTCCCTGTTTATACTCAATCAAACAATGTGCTAGTTGATCAGGGCAACTTGTTGATTTTGCACCGCATGTAATACCTTGCAATTTTTCAATAACTTCATCAACATTCATACCCTTAATAAGGCTTTTAATTCCTTTTAAATTACCGTTACAGCCGCCGAAAAATTCAGCGTCCATAACTTTATCGTCTTGAACTGTGATTTGCATCAATTGACAACAAGTTCCGCTTGTTTTGTATTGTATAGTCTGCAATTCTGACATAATAAAATTATCCTTTCTTTAAAAAGTCCGGTACATCAAGATTTATTTGCGGCAAAGAAAATCCTGTTCCTGAATTAGAAGAGGTTGTTTTCCCTTGGAAATATTCTGCTGCAGACATCTGCAAAGGATTTCTTTCTGATTTGTCATTAAAACCTGTTGCGATAACAGTAATTTGAATTTCATTTTGCAATGATTCATTAATTGCTGTACCGATAATTACGTCTGCATCTTCTTTTACAACATTATTAATAACACTTGTTGCATCATTAATTTCATATAATGTCATATTTGAACTACCCGTAATATTAACAATAATACCGCTTGCACCATCAATAGAAGATTCTAATAATTGAGAATTAATTGCCATTTCAGCGGCTTTAACCGCGCGGCCTTCACCTTGAGCACGCCCGATACCCATTAATGCAGTTCCTGAATCTTTAACAACTTTTCTAACATCAGCAAAGTCAATGTTTATCATACCAGGAATAGTAATAATATCAGAAATACCTTGTATACCGCGATATAAAACCTCATCTGTTATACAAAAAGCTTCTCTCAAACCAATTTGACGTTCTACAACCTGTAATAATTTATCATTTGGAACAACCAAAATAGCATCAACATATTTTTTAAGTTTTTCTATACCGGCTTCAGCCTGAGCCATACGTTTTTTACCCTCCCAAAAGAAAGGTTTTGTAACAAAGGCAATTGTTAAAATTCCTAAGTCTTTAGAAATTTGAGCAATAACAGGAGCTGCACCTGTTCCAGTACCGCCGCCCATTCCGGCTGTAATGAAAAGCATATCCGTATTATCAAGTGCTTTTGTAATATCTTCTTTCATTTCAACAGCGGCTCTTTCACCTGTAGAAGGATCTCCGCCGGAGCCAAGACCTTTTGTTGTCTCTTTACCAAGCTGCAATTTATTAACAGAAGCATTATTACAATTCAAAACTTGCAAATCCGTATTCATTAACCAAAAATCCACACCGGCAAGTTTAGCTTGCATCATTCTCGTAACAGCATTTCCGCCGCCGCCGCCGACACCTACTACTTTAATTCTTGTCGGATTTATATTAGGTTTGTTATTATTTGAATAACTTGATAAATTATTTTCCATTTTGCCTCCTAAGGTTTTATTTTTTAATTACATTATATACAAAATTTTTAATTTGTAAAAACTTAACATACTCTTTTTCCGTTTTTATCAAATTTATAAAGTTCAGAACTCTTAATAGAAATGTCTAAAGTCTTGCCAATATCATATTCTGGCGGTAATTTTGCACAACATTTTCGTTCCCCTATATCAAAATATGCAATTTTTTCACTGCCAAGCATTTCAGAAATTTCAACATTGACTGTTAACTTAATATCACCGTCATCACGTAACATTTTTTCAGGACGAATACCATATAATAAATTTTCATCCAAACCTATATCACGACCTTCAATAAAATTCATTTGAGGAGAACCGATAAACCCCGCCACAAAAGTGTTTGACGGATTATTATAAATATTATCAGGCGTATCAACTTGCTGAATATCACCGTTATTTAAAACAACAATCCTATCTCCCATTGTCAAAGCTTCTGTCTGATCATGTGTTACATAAATAAATGTTGTTTGTAACTTTTCATGTAACTTTTTAATTTCTGAACGCATTTGAACACGCAATTTTGCATCCAAATTTGATAAAGGTTCATCCATCAAAAATACTTTAGGATTTCTTACTATAGCACGCCCTAATGCAACCCTTTGTCTTTGACCACCTGAAAGCTGTTTAGGTTTTCTGTCCAAATATTCACCCAAATCAAGAATTTTAGCAGCTTCTTGAACTTTTTTCTCAATAATATCTTTTGGAATTTTGCGCATTTTTAAACCAAATGCAATATTTTCCCTAACTGTCATGTGCGGATAAAGCGCATAACTTTGAAAAACAAATGCAATATCTCTATCTTTTGGCGCAACATCATTAACTTTTTTATCCCCAATAAAAATTTCTCCGCCGGATATATCTTCCAAACCCGCAATCATTCTCAAAAGCGTAGATTTCCCACAACCGGAAGCCCCCACAAGAACAATAAATTCTTTATCTTTTATTTCAAGATTTACATCATTAATTACTGTTTTACTGTTATCATACGTCTTTTTTACGTTTTTAAGAATTACACTACTCATTTTCTTCCTTTTCAACAGGGACTATAATCTCATAATTAACACCACAAGAAGGTTCTGAATTTATATCAATATATCCGCCCGCTCTACGAATTAAAATACAAGCTGACCCTAATTTTAATGCTCGCAATAAATTTCTTTTACCGTTATCTAACTGTGCATAAGGATCACATAAAGATTTTATTTCATTTTTATCGATACCGGAACTTGAATCTTTTATTATTAAACGCATATAACTTTTATTCTGAAGTAATTTATAAGATAAAGATTCTTGATCAGGATAACCTAATTCAATAGAAATTGAACCATTCTCTGTCATTGCAAGAGAAGTTTCAATTATATTTTTTACTGCTTTTGAAAATGCTTTAAAATCTAAAAATACGGTTCGTTTGTCAATTAAATCATAATCAAAAGTAATTTCTACTTTATTTTCTTCACATTGCAAGGTGTAATTTTTTACAATATTTTTTATCGCCTCAACAATATCAAAATTTTTATATTCAGATTCATATAAAGATGACTCAGCATAAGAAAATTCTAAAAATTTATCTATAAAATTGTATAAATCATTAGAATTTGAATTAATTATCTTTATATATTTATTTTGTTTTTCGGTTAAATCACCGCTCAAACCGTCAAGAAGCCCTTGAGAAAAACCTAATATAGATGTAATCGGAGATTTTATTTCACTCTCAAGTTTAACAAGCATTGCATTTTTTTCACCGTTAAAACGTGCTGTTTTTTCATCTGTTTCGGCTTGGTTTATAAGTTGAGTTATATCGCGAAGAATTAAACAAAACCCTGACCATTGTCTTGTTGCATTCAATTCTACAAAAAACTCTCTTTCTTCAACCTTTGCTGTTGCTAAAATCGGTTTTTGATTTCGCACAGAAGACTTTACAGCCTCTAATCCGTTAATAATAAAATTATCAAATTTTAGTTTATTGATATCATTATCAGTAATTTTAAAACACTCACAGGCTTTTTTGTTAGCTCTCGTCACAAAACCTGCAGAATTCAAGAAAACGACCGAGTCAGGCAAATTTTCAATAGTCTTTAATGAAGTAAATGTCCAAAAAACATTTTTAAACATTTTTTTCAGATTCATATTGCATTACACCCTTTTGTAGTATATAATACATAATAACATGAAAAATGATACAATAATTACATGTAAATTTTTGTAATCTTTTTTAAAAGAAAGTAGCAAAAAAAAATATTTAGGTGTTTTAAAACTAAAAATAAAAGACAGGAGAAAAAAATAGTAACCAAAGGTAGGTGATACTATGAGAGAAATCGACAACAATTTAAACAACATCAAAGTTCCTGAAATTCAAAAACCGGCGGTGGAAGAACCGGTAGTTCAGGCAGAACCTGCAACAACTGCAGAAGAAACAAAAGAAATCAAAGATTTGAAAAACATGCCGGAAGCTGCATTAGGCAAATCTCAAATCACAACCGACTCTATGGACAAAGATTTGCAATTTTTAATGAAGCATCCTGAAGAAGTTGAACAACTAAACGCTATATTCGATAAATTCCAAGAAAACCATACTTATGAAGAAGCAACACAACTTCTTGATGCCTATAAAAAAGAATTTGCGGTAAAATAATTTGTATAAATTTTCAGCACGGATTATATATAATATAATCCGTGCTTTTTTAAATTATTAATTAAATGTTCTACCTTATAAGACCCGTTATCATTAACTTGTGTAATAATTAATCATTTGCGCTGGTTAAGAAATTAACAAGTCCTTGCATTCCTAATTTATAACTATCAATTTTAAACCCGCAGATTTGACCTACGCAAACATCTGCAAACATTGATTCATGACGAAATTCCTCACGTCTGTAAATATTTGAAATATGAATTTCAACTGTAGGAATTTTTACAGCCAAAAGCGCATCTCGAATTGCGACGCTTGTATGAGTATAAGCCCCCGCATTTATAATAATTCCGTCGAAATTTCCGAGAGCATACTGTATTTTTTCAACAATTTCCCCTTCAAAATTACTTTGGAAAACCTCTAAATTAATACCCAACTCAAAAGAATATTCATGAAGTTCCATCTCAATATCTTTATAAGACTTTGAACCGTATTGTTCAGGTTCGCGAACTCCAAGCATATTGAGATTTGGCCCATTAATTATTAAAATATTTAAATCTTTACCCATGCCAGAATATTACCACAACATGTCAAATTTGTAAAGTTTTGTTAAAAAAGTGATTTTCAAATGTTACAATTTGGCATGCTTAGAATATCATGCATGTACAAACTATCCCAAAATCTCCTCCCAAGATTATTGTTCAAGTCGCACACGATGTGACTTTTTTTTTGCCCGTTGGGCAGAGGTATGAACCTGAAGCCGAAGGCGAAGGTGAAAGATGAGCAACAATCAACGTAAACGTTGAGTTTTCGTTGTTGTTGCGAACGTTACCGTTTAATGCCCAACGGGGAATTTTGCGTAGAGTGAAGTCGAAGGCTTTAGCCTGAGCGGAACTCGTAAGACGCAAGGTCAATAGCGAATGACCGCGTAGCATAATGAGCACTTGACCGAGCGCAGCAAAATTCAAGATAATCGGGCAGAGGTATGAACCTGAAGCCGTAAAACAATAAATTACATAAGCTGTGAAGAAATTTCAGCAACTATACGAGAAATATCAGAGCCTCCGATAGCTACTTCAAAAATAAGATGAGAAGCTATCAACATCGTTTCTTTAATAGACATTGTTTCAACATCTACAATATCAAATTCGACATAATCTTCTCCGACATATTTGAGCTTACCGTACTCAGCCCCCATAGCCCATCTTATAAACACATATTGATTTTCAAAAGCTTTTAATTTGTCTTGTAACTTCATATACCTATCAACCTACAACAATATATTAACTATTTTATCTGCTAAGTCAAATTATTAAACCGTAAATGTTCTAACCGAACCGTCTTGATGATACATACCGCCGCCGCAAACTGTTTCAACAACTTTAAGTACAAATTCACGAGGAGCATCTGTTTGGTTAAGCATAAACTCTTGACCTGTATGTTTAATTTTAAAAATACATTTCTGAGCCTGATCTGGCGGAACATATAACGAAGCAATTTCATTTTCCAAAAGGCGTGCCATTTCTTCATCACGATCTTTTGCATCTTTAATTATTTCATTATAATTCCCGCGAATCGCCATAATTCTGTTTGATGAAATATGCCTGCCATCATCACGATAGAGCGCTTGCGGTTGGAAATTACAACGAGTAGTTAAACTAAGTTTTTGCCACAATATATTTAATACAGCTGTTGACTTTAAAGAATCTGCTTCAACATAAATATTTTGTGTTGCAACCCCGCGGGACGAAAAAGATTTTTTCAAATTATCAGAAACCAATTCAAGACAATCAACCATTTTAGAAAAAATATTATTAGTATTTACCGTAGAATTTTGATAATCCAAGAACTGCTTGTACATATGGGATGACACAAGTTCAACTCTCTCTTGAATGACAATATCTTTTTTGGTTGCAGTTTCCGAATTGTCAAAACTTTCAAAATTATTCAGCAATTTCACGTCCTTTTTAACATTGTTGTAAAATAAACATATTTTTTTGTAAATGATTATACAAATTTTCGTAACAAAAATGAATACTTACACATGCTTATTTACAAATGTTATTATTTGAAAAAAAAGTCGAATTAAATATATTCTCAAGCCCCTTGACAGTCATGCTATAATAGAATTATGAGCATAAGAAGGATAATGTGCTCGGTATTAATAATCACTACGATACTGGCCTTAAGCATAAAAACACAAGCAATAGAAGACGAAGCCGAATTATTCGATAAACACGTTGAAATTCACAACGGAAGCGTGTTAAATATTATTGACTGCGTAAGTTTGGCATTCAAAAACAGCCCCAAAATCAGACGGCAAAAATATAACCTTGATGTGGCAAAATCTAATGTAGGAATTGCAAAATCACAGTATTTCCCAGTAATAAATGCCAGTGTCGGATTTTATAACGAAAATAACTCTAACAGTATATATTATGACAGGCATTATAGAGATTTGCCTTCAGTTGGAGTTTCGATAAACCAATTAGTATATAATTTCGGCAAGACTACAGCTTACATCAAGATGGAAGAATTTTATAAAATCGGCGCAGAATACGATTTTATGGACAGCTTATGCTACACCCTTTTTGATGTAAAAGCAAAATATTATAATTTTTTGAAGGCAAAAGCCTTATTAAATGTCGCACAGAATAATGTTAAACTAAACGAAAAAATCGTAAAATTATCTCAAAACCATTCAAATGCGGATAAAACAACTGCACAAGTAAATTTGAGCGGAGCAAAAATTGAATTAATCGAAGCGGAAAACACATATAATAATGCAAGATTTGATCTTAGCAACGCGATGTATATTGAATTTCAGCCTGAATACGATATTGAAAATACCCCGACATTTACATACAACGATGAATATGCTTACGATTCAAAAAAAGTTGAAACAGCGCCTTTCGAACCATACGTTTTCCCGTTTGAAATAAGTAAAGCCGTTGATATAGCATACGAAAACAGCCCTGATTTAAATGTATTAATCGCCACAAAAAATGCGATGATTCAATCATTAAAATTCGTCAAACGGTCATATTTGCCTGATTTAACGGCAAATGTCGGCTACGGTTACAACAATTCCAATATCAACCACCAAAATAACAGCCTTCAAGTTGGCGTGAACCTTTCAGGCGGTGTAAATTTAATGGAATTAAAACACAGCATAAAAGGTGCCGACGCTCAAGTAAATCTTGCTAACAATGAAATCACATTATTTAAAAAAGACTTATATTATGAAGTTAAACGAGCATTCAACAATGTTGAACGAGCAAAAAAACAAGTTCCGACATCAAAAACCGCAGTTGAGCAAGCTCTAAAAAATTTCAAAATCGTTGAAGGAAAATACAATTCAAAAGAACTTAATTACATCGCACTTCAACAAGCCAGAAAAGATTATATTAAGGCTTTAGACACATATATTGAGAGCATATACAACTATAATATTGCCCTAATTCAAGTGGAAATGGCTATGCATTATCATTTAATTGACATACACCACAAATCTGAACACGCCGTACATTATCATTTTGAAGAACTTTTAGAACATTTAAATAAAGTTCTTGATTGCGACGAAAAAGAGATAAGCAAAAAAAGCAAAAAATAATTATAGTTTTTTATCTCTAAAAATTATTTCATAACCTAAAATATCAGCAATATCGGCTATTTCAGTAAATTTTATAGTTTCTTTTTTTAATTTTGAATAAAAATTTGAATAGCAATCACTTTTTTGTTTAACTTCCGCTATTCGAGCAACCAATTTTCTTAATGACACTCCTTTATATACAGAAAGCGTCTTTATAAAATCAATTATTTTAATATCCCCAAAACTATAATCCATAAAAATATAGTACTTATAGTTAAATTTATGTACAAGCTATTTGACAAATTATATGTATATACATATAATTATCATGTTTTTACATATAATTTATTGGATAAGGAGAAATTTATGAAAACAAAAAACGGCTTTACTTTAGCAGAGGGTGCTACGCACACAAACATGCTACAAAGGGTTGGTAACGGATTCACGTTAGCAGAAATTTTGATTACCCTCGCAATCATCGGCGTCGTAGCAGCGATGACTATTCCGACATTAATTGCGAAGATTAACAGTATCGTTACAGACAACCAACAAAAAGTATTCAATGCAAAAATTATTAAGGGCATGAACTTAACTAAAACCGCAGGTGATTTGAACGACACTTATGACTCAACTTATGACTTCTTAGTTAACGGTCTAGGTAAAAACCTAAAAATGGCTAAGGTATGTGATAAAGACCATATAAGAGATTG
>CAYVSD010000038.1:0-20018 GCA_964453315.1 uncultured Muribaculaceae bacterium
TTCGTTGCAAACGCGAACGGTGGCGTTTAATGCGAGGGCGTAGAGATTAGTTAAACAAGTCAATAAGGCGATAAGTCTATAAGGCTATAAGTTTTTAGGTCGGCGGAGCTCCGCTCAGCCGATTTTATATAATTTCTCTCACTCCCTTTTCTGATTGCTCCGGCTTCGCCGTTGCAAAGATAAATTTTTTGATAGAAAGTTTAGCTTATATTTTAATATCCGAAACTTTTTATTTCTTTTTAATTTTGTCCATGATATTATGGCGTTATGGAAAGGAAACCTGTAGTTGCAATAGTTGGACGTCCAAATGTCGGGAAATCGACATTTGTCAATCGTCTTGCAGGCGGCAGGCACTCTATTGTGGATGATATGCCCGGGGTTACTCGCGACAGAATATATTTTGACGTAGAATGGCAAAATAAAATATTCACCATAATAGATACAGGCGGAATAATTCCGGAACACGATGATGATATTATGGCTTCAATATTTTCTCAGGCGCAGTTAGCGTGCGAAGAAGCCGATAAAATTGTTTTTATTGTTGACGGCAAATCAGGTATAAACCCTATTGATTATGATATTGCAAACATTTTGCGCAAATCAGGAAAACCTGTATTTTTAGCGGTAAACAAATGTGATAACCCTGAATCTTTATTGATGACAGGTGATTTTTATTCACTCTCTCTTGGCGAACCTATTGCGATTTCTGCGCTTCACGGCTCAGGCGGGGTGGGAGATTTACTTGAAATTATAACAGAAGATTTTGAGATAACAGAAGAGATTGAAGAAGACAACCGTATAAAAATAGCGATAGTAGGGCGTCCGAATGCAGGGAAATCCTCTATAGTAAACTCTTTATTAAATACTCAAAGAGTAATTGTTTCGGATGTTTCAGGCACAACCCGCGACAGTATTGATTCTTTAATAAACTATGACGGAAAAGAATTTACAATTGTGGATACTGCGGGTATCAGAAAAAAATCAAAAGTTGATTATGGTGTAGAAAAATTTGCGGTTGATCGTGCAATTCGTTCTATTAGGGAGTGCGACGTAGCGCTTCTTGTAATTGATGCGACATTAGGTATTTCAGATCAGGATAAACGTATTTCTTCAATTATCACAGAAGCAGGTAAAGGCATTATTGTTGCAATTAATAAATGGGATTTGATTGAAGATAAGAAATCAAATACAATTAACAAATTTGAGCAAAAATTAAGCGCAGAAATTCCATTTTTGAGTTATGCATCAAAAATATTTATCAGCGCCGTAACGAAACAGCGTTTGACTCAAATTTTTGACGAAAGTTTAAAAGCTTATGAACAGGCAACAAAACGTGTTTCTACAGGCCTTTTAAATAAAGTTATCAATGAAGCTTATGCTCTCAATCCTCCGACAAGTTTTAAAGGAAAAAGATTAAAAATATATTATGCTACACAAGCAAAAGTTCAGCCTCCAACGTTTATATTTTTTGTAAATGACGAAGAACTTGTTAAAGATTCATATAAAAAATATTTAGAAAATAAATTACGTGAGGCTTTCGGATTTTTTGGAACCCCGATTAGAATTTCTTTTAGAGAACGCAAAGAGAAAAAATAAATTATTCTCCGTATTTTTTCAGTGTTTCATTTATCAAAGAAATCATCTGGTTTTTTAGAGTTTTTGGGGATATAATCTCGCAATTGTAGGAATAACGCTTTAATCTGCTTAAAAGTTTGTCGGATGTTTCACCTTTATTTACGACAATCAAATTTCCGTTTTCATCTTGCCCCTGTAAATATTCGTTTTCTTTTAATTTATACGTTTTTGCTAACCTGTTTTTCAATTTAAATACAACTGTATTTGCTACTTCGTGCCTGGCTGCAACTTGCGGTGATGAAACAATAGAAAGAATTGACGGTAATGGTATTTCTAATCTTTCATCTTTATTTAAAAGCGATAAATATGCTGTTTTTGAATCATATATAATTTCTTTTGGAATGCAGCGTAAAGATATTTGTTTTTTATTTTTCTTATACAAAATATTTATGACGTGATTTTCCTTACATATTTTTTTACATTCTTCAATTTGTTTTTTCAAATCTGAATGATAAAACGTAAAATCATAATCTCCACGGAAATTATCGAGAGAAATTCTGTCTTCTGCGCCCATTCTCAATATTAAATTTTGAATAAAATCATTAATATTTGATGAAATATCTTTATCCGGGAAGTTTTCGACGGTATTAAGAAGAATACTGATAGATTTCAAATCATCCGGAGTATATTCAAGTGAAAATAAACTGTTGTCTAAAACAAATTTGTTACTTTCCTTGTGAACTTTTATCCCAAAAACTTTTAATGTATTAAGGTATTTATTCAAAACAACCTGTAAATTATTTAAAGATTGATCACTGATTTCATCTTTAAAAATATTAACAACTTCATCATAATATGCCGCATCGTTATATAAAAGATCCAGCATTTTAAATATTTTCATACATCCGTCATTTAATTTAATTTTACTGTTCTTCAAAATAACCCTCTTTCATTTGTTTGAGCGCGGTAATTATTTCTTCTTTAAAACTATCCGGTGAAAGAACTTTACATTTATTTGTATGTGACATAATTCTTTGAATTATGTCGAATTTATTTTTTGATTTAATTTCTACAATGTATTTGTCGTCTGTTGTATCAATAATTTTTTCACAATCCAATGTTGCAAAATTATAATCTTCTTTTTCAAGTTCGTATTTAACGATATATGTAGGTACTTCTAAAGTTGACTTATTTAAATTTACACTTACTATTTTAATAATTTTTGAAACAAGAAAGCTTGAGTAGTTGTTATATTCTGAATTTATCCCGTAAATATATAATTTGCCGTTATTTATATTCATTTTATCAGGCAAAATTGTTATATTTTTCTTACCGGAATTCGGAGAATTATAATATATTGTAATTTCATTATTACTTTGAACATGCTTCATCAAATCTTTAATTAATTCAATTTTAATGTTTTTAATTGGCGAAATATTTTTGAGCTTATCTTTCAACTCTTGATTGTTAATGTATTTGGAAAATTTTTCAAAGAAATTTTGAAGAGATATAAAATCTGTAACTGATATGGATTTTGATATCGCTTTATAAATTTTTAAAATACTTTGAGCTTGTTCTTCGCTTATTTGTAAATCAAACGGTTGTTTCTCAATAGAATAATATGTGACATGATTTTTGGTTTTTCTTATAATTTCGCATCCTATTTTTTTAAGGGAATTAATATAAATTCTTAAAGTATCTGTTGAAACTTTTTCTTGTAAATAAGGATGATTTGCGATTGCATTTTTTAAATCATCATACGTTTTTTCTCCTTCAAGCAGCATGGAAAAAATCAATATTGATTTAAATCCCGTAAATGACATCAGGTTGTATGTAATCGTATTTGTTTTCAAAAATTCTTTCATATCACAATCCCTCAAATACAGTCTAACACAAATTTTTAACAATTCCCAATAGTTTACAAACCATGCTCGAAAATTTTTCTGTAATTTTATAATGTCAAATAAAAAACACTAAAATTTTTACATGATTTCATTAAATTTTCTTCATTAAGATTTTATAACACGAATTTTGTCTTACTGTATAAAGGGGCATGGTCAAATGTAAAAAAATAATAATTTTTTTTTACTTGTATTTGTCAAAAATTTAATTTTAAATTTAATACATAAGGAAAGCCGAATTTTTAAAAATAAAGGCTGCCGGACAATCAGGAAGGAAGGGATTAAAGGATAGTCCTTCGAGAGTAGATAAAAATCGGGCAAGTAAAGAAATAGAGGTGATGGCATTTTAAAGTCCGAAAGGGATGAAAAAGATTTAAGTAATGTTCAGTTAGGATACTGAGATTAGGGATATGTGTTTATTTTACATCTTATAGTTAATATATAGTTTATTAATTAAGGGAGTTAAAGAGAAATCTTTAAGAAGAGAGAAAATTGGATAGTTGTAAACTTAGGGTCTGTACTTGCACAAGTGCAGGCTTTTTTATATAATAAAGGTCTAACTTATTCACTTAATAATGACCACTCTTGAATCAAAACGAGTTATAGCTTTAATGTCCGGTACGTCATGCGATAGTATCGACGCAGGTTTGTGTGAAGTTTATCCGGATCTTAGCGTGAAGCTTATTCAAGGGATTAATTATGAATATCCTGAACATATTAGGGCAAAAATTTTTCAGCTTTTTAGGGGGGAAGGAAGTGTTAAAGATATTTGCCAAATGAATTTTGCAATAGGAGAATGTTTTGCAAATGCGGCAAATATATTGATACAAGAGTTTGGAAAGCCTGATTTTATTTCAAGTCACGGTCAAACAATATATCATTATCCTTTTGATGAAAAAATAGATAATATTAGCTTAAAAAGCACGCTTCAAATAGGCGAAAGTTCCCTAATTTCTCAAAAAACCGGCTGCATGACTATTTCAAATTTTCGAGAAGCTGACATAGCGCAAGGGGGTCAAGGAGCACCTTTAGTATGCTTTGCAGATGAAAAATGGTGGAAGGGTAAAAATAAAAACTATGCAATTCAGAATATCGGCGGTATTTCAAATGTAACTGTAGTATCTCAAGATTTTGATACTTTTGGTTTTGATACAGGACTTGGCAATATTATGATTGATTATTGTATGCGTAAATATTTTAATCAAAATTTTGACAAAGATGGTGAAATCGCACGTCAAGGAGTTATTTCAGAATCATGGCTTGAATGTCTTTTGCAAGATGAATATTATTTGTTAGAACCCCCAAAATCAACGGGTAGGGAATATTTTTCTTCTAAATATATAGAAAATTCGTTAAGATATGCACCAACAGAACCTAAAGATATTATTGCGACTGTTACAGCTCTAACGGCAAAAACTATTGCTCAAGCTTACGAAAGATTTATTTATCCTCAGGTTGGAATTCATGAAGCAGTAATATGTGGTGGCGGGGCTTATAATAAAACACTAATGAGCATGCTTAGAACGTATTTGCCCGATTATATTGACTTAACAACATGTGAAGACTATGGTATATCGATAAATTATAAAGAAGTTATGGCTTTTGCTTTGCTTGGTTACTGTACTTATTACGGAATACCAAATAACTTGCCATGCTGTACGGGAGCAAAGAAAAGAGTTGTTATGGGAAAAGTTAGTTATTGTTAAATTAGTTCTAGGGTCTTTTGTTAACTTTTGTAACAAAAGTGAAACCATGTGAAATTCCGCTCTACGACATGTTTTTACATGTTTAAGAATACAAACTAAGAGAGAGTAACATGGGCTACGCAATCAATTCAAATATGAAAAAATTTGCGCAATCCGCTCAACAAGCAGGTAAAACAAATTCTGCGAGCGGAGCAAAAGCTTCTGCTGCCGGCAATTTAAAAAGGTCGACAACGAATAAGAATTTTGCGCTTAATATGCGTCCTAATGTGGCTGCTCGCAGATCAGGAATTTCTGCTGGAGCAGGCAGAATAAATTATTCTCAATATAGATTAAATACTAATTATGGTCTTGAAAATTACAGACCTTATATGCCTTTAATGCAGCCTCAACAGCAAGAAGTTGTTGTAGAGAACAACAAATCTTTCTGGGAAGAATTGATAGAAGTCGGTGGAGCGATTGCCGGAGCACTACTTTCTGGAAGTTCCAAGTCTTCTTCTGCCGGTTCTGCCGGTTCTTCTTCAAGCGGTAAAAGTGCAAGTTCAGGTGTAACTTCATCTGAAACAAAAGCTTCTATTGATGATTTAACAAAAGCAAATAACAGTGCTGAAATAGAAGAAGCTCTTAAAGGGGCTAATCAACAAACTGAACAGTTAAAAAAATCTCTCATCGGCAAAACGGAAAAAGGTCTTGAGAATGCCGTAAATGAGAAAAAACAAGCCTTAGATGATAAAAAAGTTAAACAAAATAAATGCAAAGAAAATAAAAAAGCAAAAGAAAAAGAAGCAACGTCTTATAAACAAAAGAAAGATGCTGCACAAAGACAAGTTGATAAATTAGGAACGCAAATCACTAATATTGATCAAGAAATAGCTAAAGCTCAAGCAAATAATACAAACGGAGTGAATAATTCTTTAATCACGTCGCTTGAACAAAAAAAAGCTGATTTAGAAAAGCAAAAAGAAAAATTGAAACAAGATATTCAAAAATATGAAGAAAAACAAGAGGCTGCTGAAAAAGAAGCTGAAGAACTCGGCACGGAAATAGAAAATAACGAAAAAGAAATCGAAAAATTAGATACAGAATTAAAAACTGCGACAAACGAGCTTGAACAGTTTAAATCGACAAATGCTGATTTAAAAGTATTAGAACAGCAAATCAAATCTAATGAAACAAGAAAAATAAAAGTTCAAAATTCTGAAAAGAATGAATTATCAAAAATAAAAAAAGATATTGAAAAAATAGATGAAAAATTACAAAAAGCCGCGGATAACGGTAAAACAGAAAAATATGACGAATTATCAAAAGAACGAGAAGAAAAGGTAAAACGCCAAGAAGAACTTGAAGGTATCCTTGGAGGTTCAGAATAATTTAACATATATTAACTAATACTTTACTTTTAAATTTTTATATAATAATATATAGTTACAGGCAGTATTGCTAAACTTTAAAAAAGAACGGGTTTCCCGTTCTTTTTTTCATACCAAAAGGAATAAAAATGAAACAAGATATCAATCGAATAGAAATTTTGGAACAAATTACTCCATTAATAGAAAACACTGCGATGAGATTTAATTTAATTCCGATAGAAATTGATTTTGCAAAAGAAAATCATCGTTGGTTTTTGCGTATATTTTTATATTCCAAAGAGCGTGACATTACTTTAGATGATTGCGAAAATGTTACACGCAGTTTGGAAAACTTTTTAGATGAGCTTATCCCTGTAAAATATTATTTAGAAGTTTCTTCACCGGGATTAGAGCGGAAATTTAAATCAGAAAAAGAATTTATAATTTTTAAAGGGCGCAGAATAAGCTTAAAACTTCATGAACCATTAGAGGGAGAAGTTGATAAAATTTTCAAAGGCGAAATTATAGATTACGACCTAAACGAAGGTTTAACTTTTTTAAGATTTGAAGACGGAGCAGAACTTCAAATTCCTAAAGAGAATATTCAATCAGCAAAATTGTATATTGATTAAATAAAAGGAGAATAAAATCATGATCAAAATTGGAGCAGGAAACTTAAATGAAGTTTTCGAAGAATTGGAAAAAGAGAAAGGTATTTCAAGAGAAGTCGTTGTTTCATCTTTGTGTGACGCAATGGTTGCGGCTTATAAAAAACACCTTAAAGTAAAAGAGCTTATGAACGTTGAAGCTATTTTAGATGAACAATCAGGTGAAATCGGTATCTTCAAAGGGAAAACAGTTGTCGAATCTGTAGAAGATGAAGAAAATGAAATTTCACTTGCCGAAGCTAAAGAAATTGATGAAGATGTTGAAGTAGGTGACGAAGTTAGACTTGAAGTTACCCCTGAACAATTTGGAAGAATTGCTGCTCAAGCTGCAAACCAAGTTTTGACTCAAAGAATACGCGAAGCTGAAAGAAATCTTGTATTAAATGAGTTTCTAGATAAAAAAGGTACCTTAATTACAGGTATAATCCAAAAAATTGATGACAGAAGAAATGTAATCGTAAATATCGGTAAAATTGATGCGATTATGCCAAAACGTGAACAAATTCCGGGAGAATATTACAAACCGGGTAACAGAATTCGTGTTTTCGTACTTAATGTAAAAGAAACAACAAGATTGCCTCAGGTTATTGTTTCTCACGCACACCCTGAAATTGTTAGAGAATTGTTTGAACTTGAAGTTCCGGAAATTGAAGACGGAATCGTTGAAATCAAATCAATTTCTCGTGAAGCAGGTTACAGAACAAAAATTGCTGTTTGGTCAAATGATCCTGAAGTTGATTCTGTTGGCGCTTGTATCGGACCTAGAGGAAGTCGTATTCAAACTATCGTTTCAGAATTGAAAAATGAAAAGATTGATATAGTAAGATACTCTGAAGATCCTGTTGAATATATCGTAAACGCTTTGTCACCTGCAAGAGTTGTATCAGTTGATATTATGGCAGACGATGAATTTGCTCATGAAGCATTGGTAGTAGTTCCGGATGATCAATTGAGTCTTGCAATCGGTAGAGAAGGTCAAAATGTTAGACTTGCTCACAAGCTTACTAACTGGAAAATTGATATAAAATCTGCGACTCAAATGGAACAAGCTGAAAATCAAGCAATCGAAAATTCCGAACAATATAGTGAAGAATATTATGAAGAAGCTGTTGAAAATGTTGTTGATGAAGACGAGCTTCAAGAAGAAATTGAAGAAGAAATGAATCAACAGGCAATTGACGAAAGTGATCTTGAAGAAACTGTTGAAGATTCAGATGACGCAGTTGAAGAATAATAAATACTATTAATAATTTAAAAAGGCGATAAGATAAGTCTTATCGCCTTTTTTTTAAACTAATCCTTCTCTTAGAGCTTTGACAGCAGCCTGAGTACGGTCATCAACAAGTAATTTTTGAATAATATTACAAACGTGCGCTTTTGCGGTATGAGATGAAATTGTCAATTCTTCTGCTATTTCGTTATTTGATTTCCCCTCAACAACAAGTTTTAGAACCTCGTATTCCCGTTGAGTCAAATCTGCATGCTGCTGGCGAAACATCGCTCTGGACATTTGGCGTTGTGGTATTATACCTTTATTTTTTTCTCGTAAAATCGGAGCGGCTAAAGGGTCAATCCAAATAGCGCCATCTTTAATTGTTTTTATTATCATTTTCAAAATATCGGTATTTATATCTTTCATTACATAAGCGCATGCACCGGATTCAAGGGAAGATAAAACTTCTTGTTCGCTCAAATGAGACGTAAGCATTATAACTTTTGCATTTGAATTTAATTCAAGAATTTGCTTTGTTGCTTCTATGCCGTTTATATCCGGCAATCCTATATCCATAAGAATTACATCAGGATGGGTTGTTTTAAATTTTTCTATGGCGTCTTTGCCGGATTGCGCTTCCGATGTAACTTCAAGTCCGTCTTGTTCTTCAAAAAGAGATTTTAAGCCGACTCGCATAAGTTTGTGGTCTTCAACTAGAAGTAATTTTATTGCAGTATTTATCATATAAACTCCTTTAGTACTTTTAATTATAAAAATTTTTGAACTATTAAATAAATCAAGTTGTGTTTATTTTTAGGGGTAATTATTTGTTGCGTTTAAATTTTAATTTTTTTTGCTATATACTTATAATTATGAAGAGTTCAAAGTATTCAACAGTAATTATAGGGAGCGGTATTTCGGGATTGTATGCTGCTTTAAAAATTGAACAGCAAAAAAAAACAAGTGATGGCATACTTTTAATAACAAAATCGAAACTGAACAATAGTAATTCTTGTTACGCTCAAGGGGGAATGGTTGCTGTTCTTGATGAAAATAAGAATGATAGTGTGGAATTACATGTCTCTGATACTTTGAAAGCCGGCGCAGGTTTAAGTGAATTACAAGCGGTTGAATTTATAAGTAAAAATTCTAATAAAGTTGTTAAGGATTTATTGAATTTTGGTGTAGATTTTGACAGAGATGAAGAAGGAAATTTTACTTTGACAAAGGAGGCTGCACATAGTGTTCGCAGAATTTTGCATTCAGGTGGCGATGCTACAGGCAGAGAAATGACACTTTCTCTTTGTGAAGCAGTAAAAAATAATAAAAATATTGAAATTCGCGAAAATTCAATGGCAGTTGATTTACTTGTAAATTCGCAAAATGAATGTCAAGGATTGATTGTTTTAAATTCTTTGACAGGAGAATATGAAGTTATATATTCAAACGCTCTGATTCTTGCAACGGGCGGAATTGGCCAATTATATAAGTATACAACAAACCCGCTTGGGGCAACGGGAGACGGAATTGCACTTGCATATCGTGCAGGAGCTCAACTGCAGGATATGGAGTTTGTTCAATTTCATCCGACAGCACTTGCTTTTAACAATCCAAATAATTATAACCGATTTTTAATTAGCGAAGCCGTAAGAGGTGAGGGCGCAAAACTTTGCGATAAAAACGGTGTTGAATTTATGCATAAATATGACCCGAGGAAAGAATTAGCTCCTCGAGATATCGTCGCAAGATCAATTTTTAAAGAAATGCATGAAACAAATTGTTCCAATGTATATCTGAATGCAACGGTGATTGAGAAAGATAAACTTTTAAAGCGTTTCCCTACAATCGCGAAGAAATGTGAAAGTTGTAATATCGATATTACAAAAGATTATATCCCTGTAGCTCCTGCTGCTCATTACTTTATGGGAGGCATAAAAACAAATATTAATGGTGAAACTTCGATTAAAAATTTATATGCAATAGGTGAAACAGCGTCAACAGGATTGCATGGAGCTAACAGACTGGCAAGTAATTCTATATTAGAATGTGTAGTATGCGCATATCAGGTTGCTAAATCTATTAATTTGCCGGAAAAAAAATTCGACGATTTTTCTGAAACTATTTCGACTTATGAAAATAATACGTTTTTACAAAAAGTTGATATTAACAAGTTTAAAACAGAATTAAAAGATCTGATGTGGGAAAATGTTGGGATTTTCAGAACAGGTGAAAAGCTTAAAAAAGCTCTTGAACGTATAAATTCTATTCAAAAAGAAGTTAGTGAAATACAAAATACTTATGAATGGTATGAATTGCGCAATATGTTGATTGTTTCAAAATTAATTACAGAATGCGCATTAAAAAGACAAGAATCCCGCGGTTCACATTACAGATTAGATTATCTTGAAACAGAAGAAAAAGGGGTTCACAGCTTGATTAGTAATATAAAAGGAGAATGTAATGTTAAGTAATTTTTATATAGAAAATCATATAAAATCCGCTCTTCAAGAAGATATTGGATTTGGTGATGTTACAACCGAAAGTATTATGGCAGAAGATAAAATATTTAAAGCCCAATTAACTTCTCGCTGTGACGGAATAATCTGCGGATTAGAAGTTTTTAAAACCGTATATAAAATTTTATCGGATAAAGTTAACGTTGAATTGTTGTTTAAAGACGGAGATGAAATTAAAAAAGGGGATGTTTTAGCTAAAATTTCAGGCCCTGCTAAATATATTTTGTTAGGTGAAAGGGTTTCGCTTAATTATATTCAACGAATGAGCGGTATTGCAACAGAAACAAATAAATACCAAAAAGCAATTGGGGATTTGCCTTGCAAAATTGTTGACACCCGTAAAACAACACCTAATTTCAGAGCTTTTGAAAAATATGCCGTAAAATGCGGTGGCGGCGCATTGCACAGATTTAATTTATCGGATTGCGCGATGATAAAAGACAATCATATTAAGGTTGCAGGTTCTGTAACAAAAGCCGTTGAAATGGTAAAAGCAAATCTTTCTCACGCGCATAAAATAGAACTTGAATGTGACACTATTGAACAAATTAAAGAGGCATTACCACTTGGTGTTGATATTATAATGCTTGATAATATGAGTTTTGAACAGATGAAAGAAGCTGTTAAGTTGATAAATCATAGAGCTATTGTGGAAGCAAGCGGGAATGTTACTATTGATACAGTTCGCCAAATAGCACAATGCGGGGTGGATATAATTTCGTCAAGCGCGATTGTAGCAAAAGCCCCGACTCTTGATTTGGGCTTGGATATGTAATTTTTTATTTTAACATGTCTGATAATTCAACCCCTAAAGCTTCGGCTATTGCATTAGCAAGACGCAAATTTATACAACGTCTTGCAAGCTCGTATTTGCCGATAGTTGATTTATCAAGACCAACTTCAAACCCAAGCGCTTCTTGAGATAAGCCTTTATTAAGCCTGAGTTTATATAAATTTTTCCCAAATATTTTGCAAATATCTTTACTCATTTAGATTATTGTGCTATAGCGATTTGGAAATGTCGTAGACGCTATGTCTACTAATTATTCTAAAAGTGGCACGGGTATTAGAATATAGGAGAATAAAAATGATACAGACTATTGGGCAGGTGCAGTACAAACATGTAAAGATAAGGACTATAAACTTCCAACGGAACAACAATTAACAGACATAGCAAGTGAGTTATATAATACAACGGTAACAAAAAATGGAACAACTGTTGCAGACTTAGACAAACACAAACTCCCAACTACTCTTTCCGGCTTAGGCTCCTCCTGGTACTACTTGTGGTCCAGTTCAGAGGACAGCGCTGACGTTGCTTTTTATCGCGCCTTTCTTAATTCGTACACGTACAGGTTCACCTTCAACGAACCCTATAACCGCAATGATTCCGCTGTCATGGCGATTTGTGTAGCGGATTAAAATTATAACATTATTTCAAATAACTCAATATCGCGCCGCCGATTTCTTCGTTTGGGTCGAAAGTTTGCTGCGGACTTACAGGTTTTTGACTGTTGTGGATAAGCATGCTCAATAACGGACCGAAGGCGTCAGGTACTTGTATTTTGCGATAAATTCCTGCTAGAAATGTTTGTATATTAGGCGATTGCGTATTATTAAATCTTGAAAACACAGGATAAAGTTTCTCAATTCCTTTTGTCCCGTTTTCTATCATTCTGTCTATTATGTATAGAGTTTCCGTCACTTGGGCTTCATTATTTGAATGATTTAATATATCCGCTAAATATGGCAAAGATTTTTCGCCTTGTTTAACAAAATAATCCACTTCATTTTTGTCAAAAACACAATAATTTCTCTCACGCGTTGGCATTTGAGCAGAAGCGCAAATATAATATTTATATGGGTTGGTATTGGTTGTTAAAATAGGATGTATCATTAGCTATAAACAAACGGCGGGCCGTTTTTAATTTCAAATAATATATTTTCTGCAATAGTTTTTAATTCTTCTTTAGACTTTCCGCTATCGGCCTGTTTATAAAATTCTAAAACAAGCGGAGCTATTGCAGAATCTTTTTTAGATTTAAAATTGCGCAATTCTGTTGATACAAGACGCTTTTGTAATTCTAATTCAGTTTGCGCGTTAATCTTTTTTACCTGTACTTCTTTTAAGGCTTCTCCCGTAAGCTTTCCGCCATAACCGAGTGCCGTGATTCCTGTAATGCCGACAAAAAGCTGTTTGAATTGCGGATTTGCGGTATCAAGAAGCCAGTTATAGAAAAATGCCCTGTAATCATTTACAAACGAATTAAATGCAGGTTTTGGAGTTCCGTCACCGCCTATATTCGGATTTACTTTAGCAGCTGACATGTTTATCTTGCGCAAAATTTTATTTATAAATTCTTCTTTTTCAGTCTTTGGCCATTTTAATTTGTTAATTTGTTCTCGGACAAAATCTTCAGATGA
Source organism: uncultured Muribaculaceae bacterium (assembly GCA_964453315.1). Lineage (GTDB taxonomy): Bacteria > Cyanobacteriota > Vampirovibrionia > Gastranaerophilales > Gastranaerophilaceae > Zag111. The sequence goes on from CAYVSD010000038.1 coordinate 13,350, forward strand.
ATCTGCTTCTAAAAATAAATGTTCGAGATTGTTTTTATCGGTAATTTTGGTTGTTTCGTCAGAATTTTTTATGATAATTTTAATTCCGTTTTTTGTATCTTTTAAATAATTTTGCAAATGAATTTTACTTTTCGAAAGATTTTTTAATGATAAATACCCCAAACCGGCTATTCCTATGGTTGTTCCCAGTCCTAATAAAATATCTCCTAAATAATTTTTTTGTTCATTTACTTTTTTATTAGCGCCAAACGGGAATTTAGACAAAGCGTTAAAACTTTGTTTTTGATTATTGGTTTTTGTATTGAGATATTTTTCAAAGTCTGTGCTGTATTTTGAGAGCATAGCGCGTATTATTTGCATTTTCCCCGAAAAAGATTGGGTTTCGACTTGAATTAAATTTTCCTGCAAATTTTTGTGAATATCTGCATCACGACGTTTTACCCATATATCTTTGTATCCGTCAAAAAACGTTTTACCTGTAAAAGCCATTGCTGATAAAGCTAATACCCCAGCTCCTGCAATAAATGTTTTGCGATTAGGATTTTGTATCATTTGATAAATTACCTGATGAGTTTCTTCACTAAGATTAACGTTTCTTGTTACGGCAGGGAGCCATTTTTCTTTTGCAAGTTTTGTTGCAATTTTAGCACTGCGGTTTGCAAATGCTGTAATAATTGTAATTGCGCCCATTGTGCCTAAAGCGACAGCACTAAGCGGTAAAAGTTTTTTGTCTGTTATTTGACTATCTGTATACAATTTTTCAGGCAGCTGCGTATCATTTGAAATTATATAAGCATCTTTTGTTGAACTAAGATTAATTTCATTGTGTTTTACAAAAGTATTAACGACAATACCTTCTCTTGTGTTGGTATTATTTTTCTTTTGTTGAGTTGTTAAATTTCTTTGTTGTCTGCGAGTTTCACCGTCTTGAAAAGGGTTAACCTTCATTGTCTTTTTCCTTATGTTTTATTATTTTTTTAATTAAAGTTTTTAAATCGAAAATTCTTTTAGCTTCTTCAATTTTCTTTTCTTCGTTTTCTGTTTCTTCCGCACCAAAAATTAAGAAAATGGATTTTAATTTTCGTTTTACTTTTTGCCAAGTTTCGTTTATGTGTTTTGAAATTGCAGCTTTTTTTTCGCCAAAAAGAGCTGTTAATTTATCTGATATGTCTGCCAGTTTTTGGCCAAAATTATTTATTATATTTGGAATATTTTTAGCAAAATTCAAAGATTTGCCGACAATTTTATTAAGTATAAAGTTTATAGGTTTTGAAATTATTGCGGGAGTATTTTTAGTAAAGAATAAGGTCAATGTTTTCAATTTTTGTTGTGCTGCAACAATATTTTTATTAAAAGCCGCCATATTTAATAATCTGTTTTGTTCGGCGTTTTTTGCTTGAAGCCGAGCGTTTTTCAATGCTCTAAGCATCGCACCCATAGCAACACATTCATTATAGGTCATTTCACCGGCATGACGCGGGATATTTCTTCTCGTTGTAGAATTCCCGCCGGACTTTCCGCTGCAAATAGGGCAAGCTCCTGCCGGCAATCCATGCGGACAAGATCCGACCTTTGCACTATTTGAATGTATATGAGCTGTTACAGGCATTAAAAAATCCTCTTTATCTAGCAGAGGACACAAATAAAATAAACTTTTTCACCTTTCGAATTGCGCGCAAAAGGTGGGTTTATTTTCATGAGCATTCCGGCTATTACGGCTGCGGCACCAGCTGGAGATATTCACTCCATTTCCTCTGTTTATTTTATATTTATTTTACACTAATAATTAAGGTTGTAAAGCAAACTTGATTTTTTATATGAAAAAATATATATTAAAGTTAAGTTTCTTAAAAATACGTATTATTTTTTTGAGGATTGGGTTAGAATAGACTTATGACGCAAGAGGGAAAAAAATTATACTCTGAAGTTCCGCCTACAAAAATGCGCGGTAAAGAAGAAAAATTCAAACCAGCTAAAACAAATCGTTTTTGGCTTACTGTTGCAAGTTTGTTTTTCTTCAATATGCTTCAAAACCGTTTTCATGCAATGAGATATCATGGTATAGAAAATTATACCCAACGTGATAAGAATGTCCCTACAATTCTATTTGCGCCTCATTGTAACTGGTGGGACGGTATTGTTTTATACAATGTAACTCACAGAATTTGTCATAAAGAAATTCGACTTATGGTGGAAGAATTAAACAGATTTCCTCTTTTACGCCGCGGAGGAGCGTATTCTGTTAATAAAAAATCTCCTCAAACTGCGATGAAAGCTTTACAATATTCTGTTGATTTGCTGAGTGATTTGAGAAATATTTTATGTATTTTCCCTCAAGGAATTATAAGACCGCCTCATTTTAGACCGATAAAGTTCCAAACCGGACTTGCATATATTGCAAAAAATGCTGTTAAAAAATATAAGAAAATCAATCTTATTCCGCTTGCGATAGAATATTGCTTCCTGCGCGATAACAGACCGGAAGTAATTGTAGATTTTGGCAAATGTATAGAATTAGAAGATGTAAATATTGATAGGCGTGAATATACCAAGTTTTTGGAAAAAGCTCTTGAACAAACCTGTGACGAACAGTATGAAAGAATAACAAGCGGTGATATGGATGATTATAAATTTGTTTTTAAACAACATTTAAAATGGTATCGTCGAATTGAACAAAGATTAAAAAGTATTGATTTACCTGAAGTAGCTGACGTATAGATTATGCAAATATCACTAAGACCTCATCATTTATTGTGCCTTCAAGGATACAGAGGTGCAAATTATAATAAATCACAAATAATACATTGGGATTTAGTATCTCGACTTTTAAAAGAATATCCGCATACAGATATTTTGATTTTGAGCGGAAAAGATGATTTATGTGCAAAATGTCCGGCAGCACAGATTGTAAAAAATAAAAAATCATTATGCGTAGATAAAAATGTTAAAAATCTTGATGATAAAGTGCAAAAACTTTTAGAACTTACGAGCGGGAAAACGTATAAATATAGCGAACTTATTAAAAAACTTAACGAGAATATGACACACCAAACTCATGAAAAATGGTGCTCTCTTTGTGCTTGGTGGAAAAAAGGACTTTGCCGAGACAGTTTTTAATATTTTATTTTTGTTGTAGAATATTGCTTGTAAAATAGTGTAGATAAAATGAAAGGAATATTTAACATGACAGAACTTTCACCACTTCAAATTGAAAGATTAAAGTATCAACCAAAACTTCCGTCAAGTTTACAATCCGGTGTAAACTCATTGGAAATGGTTGAAGGGGCAGCAACACAATCTGTTGCAGATCAAGAAGATATTAAAAATTTATTTTCTAACACTTACGGAAAACCGACCGTAACGTTTAAATCTTCATCAAATTCAGTTTCTGCGCAAGCACGTAACGTAGGTGTAATTCTTTCAGGCGGTCAAGCTCCTGGAGGACACAATGTTATCGCAGGTTTGTATGATGCTTTGAAAAAATCAAATTCAAACAGTAAATTATACGGATTTTTAGGTGGTCCTTCAGGTATTATTGACGGTAAATATGTTGAATTTGACGACAAATTTATTGACGCATACAGAAACACCGGCGGTTTTGACATTATTGGTTCAGGCAGAACAAAATTGGAAACAGAAGAACAATTCCAAAAATCATTAGCTATATGTCAAAAATTAGGAATAAGCGCTGTTGTAATTATCGGCGGAGATGATTCTAACACTAATGCTGCTCTTTTAGCAGAATGGTTTGTTAAAAATAATAGCGGAATTCAGGTTATCGGATGTCCTAAAACTATTGATGGTGACCTTAAAAATGATCAAATAGAAATTTCTTTCGGATTTGATACCGCCACTAAAACGTATGCAGAATTAATCGGAAATATTGAACGTGATGCTAATTCTGCAAAAAAATACTGGCATTTCATTAAAATTATGGGCAGAAGCGCATCTCATGTTGCGTTGGAAGCTGCATTACAAACTCAACCAAATATCACATTAATTTCTGAAGAAGTGCAAGCTAAGAAAATGTCACTATCTTCAATAATTGATTATATGGTTGATATTATTGTAAAAAGAGCAAATATCGGTAAAAATTTCGGTATTGCCGTAATTCCTGAAGGTTTAATTGAATTTATACCTGAAATGGGTTCTATGATTTCTAATCTTAATGACATAATGCCTTCATTAGAATCTGATCCAAGCTTTGTAAATGCAACAACAATACGTGAAAAATTTGATATTGTTGAAAACAGATTAGATAGTGCAAATTCTGGTGTATATGCTTCATTACCTACATTAATTAAAGAACAATTACTTGCAGACCGCGATCCGCATGGAAATGTTCAAGTTTCAAAAATCGAAACAGAAAAATTATTAATTGAAATGATAGCAAACAAATTAGAGGATCTTAAATTGCAAGGAGATTTTATCGGTAAATTTTCTGCTCAATCACATTTCTTTGGTTATGAAGGACGTTGTGCATTCCCTTCAAACTTTGATGCGGATTATTGTTATTCATTAGGTTATAATGCTTATGCATTAATATCTAAAGGTTTAACAGGGTATTTATCATCAGTTAAAAATCTTACTCAATCAGCAGATAATTGGATTGCCGGCGGGGTGCCTTTGACAATGATGATGAATATGGAAAGACGTCATAATCAAATGAAACCTGTAATTAAAAAGGCTTTAGTTGAATTAGACGGCCCTGTGTTTAAACGTCTTGCTGACAATCGTGAAGATTGGGCACTTAATGATAAATACTTGTTCCCCGGAGCAGTTCAATATTTCGGACCAAGTTCAGTTTGTGATATAACAACTGTTACTTTGCAGTTAGAACAATCTAAACAATTGGCTTCCGTGTAGAATATTTGATAAACAAGAAGCGCCGCGCATAGCGCGGCGGGTCTTGTTTTTATATAAAAAAATATTGTTGTGCTGTTACTGTTTCATAAACCGGTACCATTAATGCTAATGGAATTACTCTTGCGATTTTTGAGCCAAATTCTGCTTCTTTATTCATTAATGATGTTGCTAAACATAAATCGTCTACGTGAGGAGCAAAATCTGACGGTTTTATATCGCGTTCAACTTTTTTATGATAAAGTTTTTCGTTTATAAGATTTGAAACTCTATTACCTGCGACAATTCCAATACCAAGAGCAATAAGGGTTGCAGCCACATTTGGTAAATTTTTGCTTATTTGATTAAATACTTTTGCGAATTTTGTCTCTTTATTAATTTGAGGCATCATTTGTATAATTTTATCTGAATATTTTTCGAAAATTCTTGAGCTTAATCCTACACATCCGACAGGGACAAGGACGTTTCCTAAAATTTGATTTAAAACTTCTCTTTTTTTAGCTTTGGTATTTTGAGGGTCAACTATTACCCCTCCTGCGTAGCCGCCTGCAACAGAACCAGTTGCAACTGCTATAATTTCAGGCTCTTCAAAATCAATAGCATTTGTGCCTTTTTTATATTTAAATATAGCCCAGTCTTTTATTGGAGTTTTAGCAATTTTAATGGGGCTTAGAGAAAAACCTTTATGTTTAGCTAAACCTGCTGTAACTAAACCAACGCCAAGTGCTGATGAACCGAGAATTATTGCCTTATCCTTAAAAGATAATTTATTATTCCGAATGGTGTCATTTTGTGCAAAATATATGGGTTTTACGGTATTTGCGCTAATTTTACTAATCATTTTTGCTAACTTTCTACAGGCTACATTATAGCAAAAACCGAACAAAGATAATATTGCCATGTATAACGGATTAAGTAAATATTTGTAAACTAAAATAACTAGACAGATAATGATTTTAATGTTGCATAAATAATGTGTAATTTTTGATTATTTTTTGATATTTTTAAAAGTAATTTTTGAATTTCCGTTAAAAGTTCGGAATTAGATTTAACTTTGTCATTTATAAATAATTCATATACCTCTATATCAAGGATTTTAGCAATTTTTGCCAAATTTTCTGCTGTCGGATAGTTTTTTCCTGTTTCTATTTTACTAAGCGAAATTGTATCAATACCAATATTTTCAGCCATTTTTTCTTGTGTAATTTTTTTTAATTTTCGGCAATCTTGTATTCGCTTGCCTAAAGTTTTTTTGATGTCCATTTTACCCCTTAGTAATAATTGTTTAAAAGTTGAATTTAAAATTTAATAACTTTAAAATATTAATTATTGATTTTTATACTTAAAAAGTTTATAATCATTTAAAAAGGAGATAAAATATGTCAGTGAAAAAAGGTTTTACAAAGCCGAGCAGAGCCACGAGCGAAGCGAAAGTTGAGCGTGCGTCAACGGAAACGTTGAGCGGATTGCGAGCCGAAGCTGAAGTTGTTTTAGCTGAGGCTTTTGCCTCTAAGGCTAAAACACGGAACGCCGTTGAAGGCGAGCAACCAAGCGGTTTTCGTTGCAAACGCGAACGGTGGCGTTTAATGCGAGGCACGTTGAATACTAAGGCAGCGTTCACTCTCGCCGAAGGTGCTACGCACACAAACATGCTACAAAGGATTGGTAACGGGTTCACGTTAGCTGAAATTTTGATTACCCTTGCAATCATCGGGGTAGTCGCAGCTATGACTATACCAACATTGATTGCCAAGATTAATGAAAAGGTTACAGAAAACCAACAAAAGGTATTTAATGCCAAATTAA
>CAYVSD010000039.1:0-18904 GCA_964453315.1 uncultured Muribaculaceae bacterium
CGACATTAATAACACCTGAAGCACCGACAACAACTCCGTTAGGAGAAACAAAAATGGCATGACCATTGTGGAAATTTCCATTTCTTACTGAGTTAAGTAACCCATTAATTACAACTTGATTGTCGACTAAATTTGCAAAAGTAGAAATTCCGTCGAAATTAAGATTAGCGGTATCTCCTTGTCCGAGAATAAAGTTTTCGTATGTACGAATACCCAGACCTCCGTTAATAGATGTCGGGTCAATGTTGTATACTCCATTTACACCAGTTACTCCTGAAATGTTTGTTCCTTCGGCAACAACTGTGAGTAACATAGATTGTTGGAATACAAAAACACCTGCCAATAATGAGGCAAGCACAACCTTGCTTTTGTTTCCTTTCATATATTTCCCTTTCTTTTTATTATAAATCATTTTTTCCCCTTTTTGGGGCATGACAGTTCATGCTTCATATTTAATAAAAAAGTTCAACACAAAATTTGTTTATATTGTTTAAACTGTTTTTTAATAAAAATTTACAAACAATTTAAATTCGGCTTCAAGTCTGTATATACAAATTTTACCAAAAGCAAAAATAAATAACTCATAATATTACTTTTTGTTAATCAGAGGCTTTTAGTAGTTTTAGTTTAAGAATTGCGTATACTAAATAAAAGCATGTAAGCGCGATTATCATTTGTGTTCCACCGGAAGTTAAGTTATGCATTTTTACAAAGTAAATAATTCCTGCAGTTGGAATAGCGCTTAAAATAAGTCTGGTAAAAGTGTTCTTAGGGAATGATAGGTTTAGATCCGGTAATACAATTACGACACTGAGCAGCCAGTATAAAAAGTTTGCCGCGAAAGTTGCTATACCTACCCCTACAAGTCCCATTTTAGGTATTAAAATTATATTTAAGATTACTCCAATTATTCCGGAGATAAGTTTTATATTAAACTCAATATGAGTTTTATTAGCTAAGTGATATTGTAATGTTGTGTAATCCGTCATTGATAAGAAAAATACTCCAAAAGCAAAGTATGGTACAAGAGTAGCGGCTTCCGCAAATTTTGCATTAGCAAATATTGCGGTGTAGTCTTGTGTATATAACGACATTATTGTAATTATTGGAAGTGCAACTAAAATATAGTATCCTAAAAATCTTGATATTACGGGTCTTACGTCAATTTTTGCCTCATATAGATTTATAATACGAGGTATTGCTGCAACTGTAATCATTGCAAATAATGTCATTAATATCGGCAGGGTTAATCCGTAACCAACCCCGACTAATGCGGCTTTAGAAAATCCGCTGATGCTGTTCATAATGAATTTATTGCTTTGAGTGATAATCCAAGCGCTTAAAGATGTTGCAGCGATTGGAATACCGTATTTTATAATAGGTAAAATGAATTTCCATTCAACTTTTTGAAATTTGAATATTTTTAAAATTTCGCTCTGATATAGTAACAAAATGTCTACCAATGAAATTGAAACACCCATCGCTAATAAAATTGATGCGGCTCCCATATTAAAGAATTTTGCAAAAAATACAGCTAAAAATATTGTTGCAAATTGATTTACAATAGTTGCGAGTGTGTAAGATATTGATTTAAGTTGTGCTCTTAAAAGTTGTGATAATAGTGCTCTTATTGCAACAGGTATAATTAAGAACAGTACTGCAACAAAATATTTGAATGGGACATGGAAGAAGTTATATAAGTTGTTTCTAAAAATAAAAGAAATTGCAAACATTAATATCATGTTGATTGTTAATATGGTAACTAATGTTGTCAGATATTTAGGTAAGTCTTTTTCAATTTGATGGTGTCTGAAAAATCTTAATCCTGATAAACCAACCCAATCCGAAAAAATTATGCAAAGAAATGACAACATAGCAATCGAAATTGTATATAAGCCATATTGTTCGGTTGAAAATAAACTGGTGTAAATAGGTACTGTTATAACATTACCAAGCATTCCGCATAATTTGGACGGAGAATATTTAAGCATATCCGTAAATATCCCGCGAACTTCTTTTTCTTCCAATTCCTTGTTTTCTATATATTCCATATTCCCTCTATTCTTTTTTATGATTATTCAATTTTGCCATATAAATCATACTCGTCAACTTCTATGATTTTTACATCTTCAATGTCTCCAGGAACTACGTCGTGATTACTTTTTGCGTAAACAAGCCCATCAATTTCCGGAGCATCATGTTCGGATCTTAATATTATTAAGCCGTCATCTGTATATCCCTCTACGATACATTTTAAGGTTGTATTAATATATTTTTTGTTGTTTTCAAGTGAAATTTTTTGCTGTAATTCCATTAACTTTTTGCGTCTTGATTTCTTGATTTTTGAAGTTATTTGTGGTTTTAAGGAGTAGGAGTATGTATTTTTCTCTCTTGAATACTCAAAAGCTCCCATTCTATCAAACTTAACATTCTTAACAAAATTGTACAAGTGTTCAAATTCTTCTTCTGTTTCTGTAGGATATCCTACAATTAGCGAGGTTCTTACGGATACGTTTGGTATTTTTTCTCTAATTTTTTTTATAAGTTTTTCGTAGTCCATTACAGGTCGCTGCATTTCTTTCAAAATCCTCGGGTGAGAATGTTGTAGCGGTATATCAACGTATTTTACAACTTTATCTAGCTTTGCGATTGCATTAATTAGATCATCTGTCATTTGTGTTGGGTAAGCGTACATTATTCTTATCCAGGATAAACCTTTTATCTTGTTTAATTCTTCTAAAAGTTTAGGTAAAGCTTGTTTACCATATAAGTCAATGCCGTATGAAGAAGTATCCTGAGCGATTAAGATAATCTCGCGAACACCTTTATCAACGAGTTCATTTGCTTCTTTTACAATATTTTCTATTGGCCGTGATACGTATTTCCCGCGCAGTTTTGGGATTATGCAATAGCCGCATTGATAGTTACAACCTTCCCCAATTTTAAGGTATGAGCTTGCGCCAACAGTTATTTGCTGCCTTTTAATATTTTCAGGATATTTGTAGTGTGGTGTTTTTTCTACTTTGTTCTCGTATTCGATTCCGTTTGCAATATCTTCTACAATTTTTGCAACTTCTGTAATGTTTGTTGCGCCAATCATACCGCGAAGTTCCGGTATTGCCTCTTTTAATTCCTCATTATATTTTTGAGAAAGGCAGCCTGCTACAATTACTTTTTTCCCTTGATCGATCATTTGTAAGATGCTTTCAACGGATTCTTTTTCGGCATCATGAATGAACGAACAAGTGTTTATTACAACTATATCTGCATTATTTTCATCCAGAGTTATTTCAAAACCTTTATCAACCAGCGCTCCAAGCATAAGTTCAGCATCAACAAGATTTTTTGCGCAGCCATGATTTATCAACGCTATTTTCATAATATTCTCCTATTAAATATTATCATTAATATTCAAAATTTGCTGTTTTTATTTATAATTTTATAATAAAATATGTTTATGAATGTTGTGGAATTATTAGCTCCGGCAAAGAATTATGATACTGCAATTGCTGCAATAAATAGTGGTGCAGATGCGGTTTATATCGGGGCGAGTGATTTTGGAGCCAGAGTAAATGCTTCAAATACCCTTGAAAGTATTGAAAAACTTGTTAATTATGCTCATAAGTTTTATGTGAAAGTTCATGTGACTATTAATACAATTCTAAATGATTTTGAGTTAGAACAGGCAATAGAACTGATTAAAAATTTATATAATATAGGTGTTGACGCTATTATAGTGCAGGATATGGGGTTGATACAGGCTGCTATTGACGGCAAAATTCCACCTATACCCATTCATGCAAGTACGCAATGTGATAACAGAACCCTTGAAAAAGTTATGTTTTTTGACAAGTTGGGTGTCTCTCGAGTTATACTTGCAAGAGAATTATCATTAGATCAAATTAAAGATATTTGTGACAATGTGTCGTGTGAAATTGAAACTTTTATACACGGTGCATTGTGTGTTTCTTATAGTGGTCAGTGTTATATGTCTTATGCAAATGGCGGGCGTTCTGCAAATAGAGGAGAATGTGCTCAGCCTTGCAGAAAAAAGTATTCTTTAATTGATAAAAATGGTAAAATTTATTTAAAGGATAAATATTTACTTTCATTAAAAGATTTTAATGCTTCGGAGAGTATTGTTGAATTGATAAATTGCGGAGTAAAATCTTTTAAAATAGAGGGGCGTTTAAAGGATATTAATTATGTAAGAAATGTTGTTTTATATTATAATAATCTTATTTCAACATTTGCAAAGAAATCTTCTTCGGGAAAGGTTTTTACAGATTTTAGACCGGACTTGAAAAAGACATTTAATAGGGGATATACGGATTATTTTTTAAATAGTAGGAATAAATGTTATAATTTTGATTCTCCAAAATTTATTGGGGAAAAAATTGGCTCTATAGTTGAAGTTGGAAAAAATTATTTTGTGATTGACTCTGATATACTTAAATCTCAAGATGGTTTGACATTTTTTGTTAATGGTAAATTGCAAGGATGTTTGGTTAACAGAGTTGAAGGACGTAAAATATTTCCGAATAAAATGGATAATATTTCGATCGGTTTGGTTATTTATAGAAATACTGATTTTGAGTTTGAAAAAAAATTGCAAAATGCGGATATAATAAGAAAAATTGCAGTTTCTTTTTCGATATCTGATGACGAAATCATTGCACTTGATGAGGATAATAATAATGTATCTGTCAAGTTGCCGATAGGTGAAACTCCTAATAATCCGGAGAGAATAAAGGAAATTTATAAAAAACAGTTGTTAAAGTCTGGTGAAAGTGATTTTTATGTAAAAGATATTAATTTTAAATCTGCCAATTTACCGTTTTTGCCTGTGTCAAAGATTAATGAATTGCGTAGACAATTGTTAAGTTTATTAATCTCTAAGAGAATTGAAAATTATAAGAGAGAACTTCAAAAACCCATACATTATACTAAATTTCCGATGAGTAAGATTGATTATAGAGGTAATGTTTTTAATAATGCAGCAAAAAAATTTTATAAAAATTGTGACTGTAAATGTGATGATGCGTTAGAGAAAAGTTCTAAAATTCCTTCGGGGATTGAGCTTATGCGAACAAAACATTGTTTAAAATATGCTTCTGGATTATGTAGAAAACATATCGACCCGCTATATTTAGTGGATGAAAACCTAAAAAAATATCCATTAATTTTTGATTGCAAAAATTGTGAAATGGTTGTATTGAGTCCTTAATATTTTTAATTATTTGATTAGTGCTTGAATTTGTTTAAAATAAGGATGTTTTGATGATTTTAACCATTCAAATAATATGATTTCAAGACTTGTGATTTTAGCTCCATATTGTTTTAATAATTTCAACCCTATCTCGTATTCTTCATTTTTGCGGCTTGATACGGCATCTTTTACTATATGAACTTCGTAGTCGGATTTAAGTAAATCAATAGCTGTTTGTAATACGCAAATATGAGTTTCAATCCCACATAATATTATTTGTTTTTGATTGAAACTATCAAGTTTCGCTTTAATTTCAGGCTCATTCATTATTGAAAACGATGTTTTTTCAAATATATAAGAAATTTCCGATAGTTCTTGTATAATAAGAGGGGATGTATTCCCAAGCCCTTTTGGATATTGCTCGGTTATTATTGAGGGTATATTTAAAATAGTAGCCGCTTTCAAAAGTTTTGCAGTATTTATCGCACAAATATCGCCTTTATTTGTAGCTTTTATTAGTTTTTCTTGAACATCTATTATAATTAAAATGCTATCTTCAATATTTAACATATTATCCTTGAATGTACTCTCTTTTTAATTGATTTAAAAGTTTTGTTAATTCTTTTTCTTCAAATTTATTTAATTGAATTTCAGTTTTAGTATTATCTGCACTATCAAGACCGCTGTGGGTTATTTCTATTTTTATTTTGGTATATCCGTTATATCGTAATATTAATTCGCTGTGCAGATTTTTATTTTTCAGGCTAAATACGCTCTCAATTTTGTTAGTATATTGGCTAACTTGTGTGTCAATAAGTTTAGATTCACATTCTTTTTGAAAGCGGAAAAAAAGCGGAGTTATGATTGTGTCCAGTTTTTTCTCGTATATTTTTTTAAATAACTTATATTCTTTGTTTGAATTGCTCTCATCATCTTCCAACCATTTATCACCATTATTATGGTTATCTGTAAGTGAGGCAAAAATTTCTTCGTTTTGAATTGCTGATTTTAGGCTGTCTTTTGCATTTTTTTCAATGGTTTCAAGCGTTTCAAGCCCAATTTTTGTTAATCCTGCATGAATTTTATATCCCTCGCCTATTTGACTTTGTATTTTTGAAATTAATTTTCCGGCGTTATTTATATCGGTGTTTTGAAAAATAATATAAAAAAATCCGCCTCTTGCAGTCGCGACAATATCATCAGATCTTGTATTGTTTTTTAAAATTTGAGCGAGTCTGTTTGTTGAAACTTTTGTCTTAATTTGCTCGGATAGAGTTAGAACTCCAAAAACACCGTTTTGTATTTTGATGTCTTCATTAATTTCATTAAAAATTTCTTTTATATAGTTATATTTATATAATCCATTTTTAGAATCAAAAACATTAAAAGTGTTCAAGAATTTTTTATTTAGTAAATTTTCTTCTTTTAATTTCGCAGATTTTAGGCAATTAACAACTTTTATTAATATTTCCCAATTTTCGTTGTTAATTGATATATAATCATAAATGCCCGCATCATAAGCTTTGAGTATATATTCTGAATTTATATTATTAATTAAAAGTATAATTTCAATTTCCGGTTTGTTTTCTTTTATATATTTTATTAATTTTAATGTTGAATTGTCGTTGTCTTCACAATGTAAAATAATAGCGCTATGTAGTGATTTTGGAAGCATTTTTTTTATATTTTTAATTGGGGAAACGCACAATTTGTCACTATTACGAAGTAATACGAGTTTTTGGCGCATTATATCAATAGTTTTTTCATCATCTGAAATTAATAAAATATTATTATTACTCATTTATACCTGCAAATGTTTTTTAATGCATAAGAAGCTTCCTATTGCCCCAAATGTAATGCTCATTGCAAACATTACTAGGATTACAAGTCCATGTGCATAAGTAGGAGTTGGAATCATAAAAAATTTATGTACGTTATTGAGCCCATTTTGTATATATTCAAGTGGTATAAGCGCGATAATTGAGCCGGAAAATCCGTAAAAAGCACCTTGCATAATGAACGGAAATCTTATATACCAATTGCTTACGCCCATTAAGCGCATAATTTCAATTTCTTCTTTTCGTGCTTGTATGACAAGTTGAATGGTGTTGCTGATTATAGTAATTGTTAATAAAGCCATAATAGCCACAACAACAAGGGTTATAGTGTTTACTATATGATTTACAAATTCAATTTTTGCCGCTAAATCTTTTGCATAACTCATGTCTTCAACTGAACTGACTTTTTTGATATTGTCAAAAACAGTTTGCAAATTTTCCGGAGAATCAACTTTTACATGTAAAGTATCAGGTAACGGATTATCAATATTAGGCAAACTCATTTCTGTTTTAAGTTTTCTCCAAGAATTTGATTTAGGTATAATTTCTATATTTTCAACGTGTTCTAATCTGCTTATCTCGGATTTAGCTTCTTTAGCATTAGTACTGTTTTTTAAATATACTGAAATTTCAAGGGCATTCCCAAGTTCTTTAGAGAATGAGGAAACGGATATCGCAGTACGAAAACATGCTGCAAATATCATTAAAATAGCTGCCATCGTTGTTATAATAATAAGATTTCCCCAGCCTGTTCTGAGTATATCATTGAGTGTTTGTAATCCTAATCTATATAAGATTCTTAGCTCACTCAGCCAATCTTTAGGGATATGTTTTTTTACGTTTGATTTCATATTTCTGTTATTCATAAGTTCCTGCTTGTATGTCTTTTACTATTTCACCTTGATCAAGTTTAATTACACGTTTTCTGAAGTAGTCAACGAGCATTTGGTCGTGAGTCGATACTATAACCGTAATTCCCCTTTGATTTATTTGATCAAGTATTTGCATAATTTCCATTGAATTTTGCGGGTCCAAATTCCCTGTTGGTTCGTCTGCAATAAGTAGTGGCGGACCGTTAACGATAGCTCTTGCAATACCAACTCTTTGTTGCTCCCCGCCTGATAATTCTGACGGAGTTGCATGAGCTTTTTCGTATAATCCTACAATTTTTAATGCTCCGTTTACACGTGCATTAATTTCTTTACTGCTTATGCCTAAAGTTCTGATAACGTACGCAACATTGTCAAATACTGTTTGGTTTTGCAATAATTTATAATCCTGAAAAACAATTCCCATACATCTTCTTAAATTTGGAATTTTGTCATTACTAAGATTTGCAATATTTATTCCGCCAATTGAAACAATGCCGCTGGTTGGTTTTTCTTCGCTGTATAAAAGTTTCATTAAAGTTGATTTGCCGGCGCCTGAAGCTCCTACAACAAAAACAAATTCTCCGGAGCGAATTTCAAGGCTGACATTTTTCAATGCGTAATGGTCATTTTTATATCTTTTTGAGACATTATGTAATGTTATCATTCTTATTTTTGTCCTTTTTCGTTATTAAAAATTGTTCTTAACCTTTTAACCAAAGCTGTTGAATCAAGACCATAATACTCTAATAATTCTTGAGCTTGACCGCTTTGACCGAATTCATCATGAATTCCTATTCTATAAACTTTTGTCGGAAGTTTGCCGGATAAAACTTCGCAAACGGCAGAACCTAAGCCGCCAATGATAGAGTGGTTTTCAACAGTTACTACAAGACGAGTTTTTTTTGCACTTTCTAAAAGCGTTGTTACATCAAGCGGTTTTACGACTGCGGCATTTATTACTTCAATATTTATACCTTCTTTTTTTAATTCTTCTGCTGCAATTAGTGCTTCGGCTAATGTTTCACCGTTTGTTAAAAGGGTTATGTCGTTCCCTTCGGTCAAAACAGGAGCTTTATGAAGATTGAAGTGATAATTATTATCAAAAATATCGACAACATTGGAACGAGCAATTCTTATGTATGTAGGTCCCTCGTGCAAAGAAACGTATTTAATTACTTCTTCGCATTCTTTAGAATCTGCTGGAACAATTACTGTCATGTGCGGAATATTGCGCATTAATGCGATATCTTCTAGTGCTTGGTGAGTAGCGCCGTCTTCTCCGACCGTAACCCCGCCGTGAGTTCCGATGATTTTTACATTAAAGTTTGGATAACATACACCGTTGCGAATTTGATCATATGTTCTTCCTGTTGCGAACATTGCGAAACTTGCAACAAAAGGTATTTTCCCTTCTGAAGCTAAACCTGCCGCAGTTGCAATCATATCTTGTTCGGCTATTCCGCAGTCAAAAAATCTGTCAGGGAATTTGTCTTGAAACATTTTTGTTTGTGTCGAGCATGCCAAATCAGCATCCATGACAACAATTTTGTCATTTAATTCTCCAATTTGTGTCAACGTTTTTCCAAAACTTTTTCTGATTGAATTTGTTTTATTTTTGTCTATCTTCATCTATATCCTCAAGTATATCGTGGTTTTCGCAAATTTTTGTCTCTATATTTTAGATTTTATCATAAAAAAAATCAGATATCCATTTATATATTGTGTTGTAATTTTCTATGCCTCTAAAACCCGCTTATAGCTTCGAAAAAAATATTTATTGTAAACTTTTATTAAAATAAAACTAAATTTTAGCAAGAATTGATGTTTAGGAATATTTAAAAAGTAGAATTGTAATAGACTCTAATTTTTATAGTAGAAGAAAGGAAAATTTATGAATCAAGTTCCAATTGTACCTCAAGTTAATTCTTGTGCAATGGTACGCAAACCCCAACAGTACGTTACGGCTCCGATTGCGCAGCCGATGCAGCCGAATTATAACGCTGTAAAAATTGATATTCACAATCCGTCGGTAGGTGTTGGTCAGCCTCAGCCTCAATATCAGGATCCAATTTATGCATATCCTCAGGCGCCTGTTTATAATTATCCTCAAGTACCTGTTTATGATTATCCTCAGGCTACAGCACAAACTCCGGTTTATGTACCACAAGCTCCTGTAATGGTGCCGCCGGTACCTCAAGCAGAAGTAAAGGCTCCTGAATCTCAAATTCCTGTTCCACAACCAACTGTTGTTGAACAACAAAATATAAATAATACTCCAGTTCAACAGGAAGTAAAACCTCAAGAAGAGGTTGTTAAGCAGCCGGAGATTGTTCAACCTCAGACTGTTGAACCTCAAGTAGATTTAAATGCTTTTATTGCAAAGCTTGCAAACCCTGATTTTGACGTTCAAGCTGCTACAATGGAAGAAATTGCAAATATGATTAAAGAAAATCCTGCAAAAGCTACGGATTTAGTTGATGCAAAAGTGTTCGATTCTTTAAATAATATTTTGAATGCTGATACAAATGCTTTAGAAGGTCCAAATGCAGACCAGATTGCAGCAAGAGAAAAAATAATGGCAGGTAAAGAAGTTACTGATGCTGAAAAAACATTAGCTAATACAATTTCTCCAAAAGAACAAGCTGAAAGAAACAAAAGTTATGCATTATATACAATTGCAATGATGGACAAATTGTATGCTGATGAAGTGGCAAAACTTTCTAATAATAAAGTTCAATTAACAGAATTGCCTGCAATTACGTCAGTTGTTGATCAATTAAAGGATAACCCGAATCCTATGGTTAGGGCATCTGCAATAGAAGCTCTAAGTTATATCCAAGCACCTGAATACAAGCAAGATTTGACAACTTTGTTCACGGTTGCTCAAAAGGATCAGGATGCAGGTGTAGCACAAGCTGCAAAAACAGCTCTTGAAAATTTGAATCAAGTAGCATAAGTTAAATAATCAAAATTCCTTTCTTTAGTAAAGATAAAGCCCCTTTTTAAGGGGCTTTATTTTAAGCATTTATTGTTGTTTGTTCTTCGTTTGGTTTTGGAATACAATTTTCATATCCGGCCATTTCGGAAATTTGTTGAGACCATTCATACATTATTTCTTCACTTGACAATTTGTATGATATCGGCTTACCGATTTTAATAGTAACATTCCTTCTTGTGAAAGGTTTAATTTTTGGGTATCCGTCCCATCCTGCAATTGCAATAGGTATGATATCCGCTTTTGCAAATTTAGCGATTTCGGCAAAGCCTTTTTTAACTCCTTCAAGTTTGCCGTACGGTCTTGTACCTCCTTGAGGAAAAATTCCAAGATTCCAACTGGTTCCGACAATATCTTTTACTGTTTTAAATGTTGCAATTTCAGGTTTTTCTCTGTCAACCGCAAAAGCTCCAAGTCTTCTGATAAGCCAGCTGAATTTTTCGCCTTCTTTGAAAAGTTCTTTTTTAGCCATAAAAGCAATTGGTCTGTGTGTTGCCATAACCATCATCGGGGGATCAAAATGAGAAACATGGTTACCTGCGAAGATGTATTTACCCTTTTTATCTTTAGGCAGATTTTCGCGTCCTTCTATTTTGTAATTGTAAAAAATTGTATAAAAACCATATACGACGATGTAAAGAAAAGACATGTAGAATATTGTTCGCCAAATATGGTACTCATTTGCATATCTTCTGTTAAAGTTGCGTTCTTTCGTTTCTTTACTCATTACTTCCTCCGTTTGCTTTAACAAGTTCGTGTTTCTTTTCAACATATTTAAAGCCCGTTAAATTTTGGATTTCTTCAATCCATTTTTTCTTAACAACTTCAAGATCTCTGTTATATGGAATTATTTTCCCAATATTAATTATAATTTTACCGGAAAGCGGTTTTTTGTGCTTTTCGTGTGAACCGATAATTCCGACAGGTAAAATATCGCATTTCGTTAGTCTTGCAAGACCGGCAAAACCTTTGTTAATTTCATTGATTTCTCCGGGAGCACATCTTGTTCCTTGAGGAAATATTCCTAAAACCCATCTGCTGTCTTTTATATTTTCTGCAGTTTTCACGGTTGACGGGCTGAGATTTTCTCTGTCAACGGCAAATGCTCCCATCCAATCAAGCCACCATCTTAAAAAGGGAATATTAAATAATTCTTTTTTCGCCATAAATGCAACGCTTCTTGGCATTATTGCAGCTATCATTGGAGGGTCAAGTGACGATAAGTGATTTGGGCATACTATGTACTTGTTGTCTTTTGGGACATTTTCAAGCCCGTGAACTTCAATTCTGTATACAACTTTCAAATAGGTTAAATATCCTATTTTGCATACGACAAATTGCCAAAAGGATCTCCACCAATTAAATTGAGAAGCTTTTTTGTTTGAATACTGTTTTTTTTGTTTTGTCATATCTTCTCTCCCGCTGTCATTATACATTAAAAATATAAGTTAAGTCTATGTGTAAATTTTTGTTTATGATAGCATAGTTTTAAAGAAAGAGGAGTTATTATGTTAAAAATTTCTGAAAATTATTTAGAAAATGAATTATTTAAGAGTGTTTACGATAAGACGCCCGATTATATTAAAAATTTAGATTTAATGAATTTTGATAATAAAGGTGAATTTAGTTTCTTTTTAAAAAAAGAACATTTAAAACCTTATGATGAACAAAAAAATCCGGAAGGATTGAATCTTGAAGAATGGTTCTCTAATTATGCTAAAGAGGCAAAAGTTTCAACAGCAGGGATTAGAGGACCTCAAAATATTTTAAATCCGCAGGATACGCGTTTCCCTATAAATTTGGTGGGTATTGTTTTGGCAACGTTAGCGAAATCTCTCGTTGCAAAGGAAAAATATCCGAATAAAAGGATCGTAAAAGTTGCAGGTTGCGAAGTAAGGTATAATTCTCAACTTTTTTTAGATGCTATCGTCAGAATTCAAGCGGCCCAAGGCATAGAAACTCTTGTTCCGGAAGATAAAAAGACCATTCCTATATGGCTGGTATCTTTTTTGGCTTTTAAGTTAGATTTACTTGGTGGAGAATATATAACTTCAAGTCACGGTATTTCTGTTAAAAATGCTACAAAGGATTTAAATTGTCAGGGAAGTCAGTATTTGCCTGAAGAATCAATGGAATTTGTCAATAAAATTCAGCAAATATTTGATAATGTCAATCGTGAAGGTTCTTATGAAATTAAAATATCAGCTGAGAATAATCCTTTAATAAATGAGTCTGTTTTAAAATCATTTGATGACGGTGTTGATTTGTATGTAGAATATTTACGCTCTGGAGTTGCTCAGGATGTAAATTTAGATTTAATTAAAAACATTAATTCTAAGCTTATTATTGAAAGTGTTGGTGGTTCTGCGTATAGAACTTTGTCAAAAGTTTTAAATAAACTGAATATTTCGGGAAAATTTGATTGGTTTGATACTGCAGAAGATCCGTTTTTCCATTCAATCGGGAAATATGATGTTACTCCAAAGGGTGAAAAAGCTTTTTATGATTATTCGGTAGATGCTACGGTTATTGCTAAAAAAGCCGATGGAACAAAATTTTTCCCTGTAATTGAGACAATGAATTATCCTCAGAGATTAAAAAATTATCCTGTTGGTACAGTTGTTTTGATTACAGACCCTGATCACGACAGATTGACTGTGACGCAAACAGAAAGTATTGATAGAATAAGCGATTTGGAAAAAGCAGGTATTGATTATATAAGACTTGATGAAGAACGTATATTGACAATTTTCAGCGCAAATCAAGCATTTTTAATGATTATGGATTTTTGGATGAAGCAATTAAAATCAAAGGGTCAATGGAATTCTCATCCGAGATTTATGATTAAAACAACGGCTTCTGCGCTTTCTTGGGATGAATGGGCGGCTTCAAACGGGGTGAAAGTTATAAATGTTCCTGTTGGTTTTAAAGAAATCGCAAATATTATGAAAAAAGTTGAGTTAAAACTTAAAAAATTCCCGGATAAAGAGATAATACTTGATGATGTTCTTGGCAGACCGATAAATTTAGGCGTTAATCCAAGATTAGTTTTTGCAGGGGAAGAATCCGGCGGTATGATTATGGGAACAGAAGAGCTTATAAAATCTCAACACGGCAGATTTGCTGTTGCAATGAGAGAAAAAAGTGCGACTGAGGCTATTATTGTTGCTTCCGCTCTTGCTGCAAAACTTGGTAATAAGTATATGTCACAGTATTTGTGTGAAATTTTTGATGAAAATAATATTAAGGGACGTTATGATACTCGTGTTGATATTTCTTATTATAATGAGTCTGAACCTGATATTAATAAATTAAAACAGGATAAAATTGCGGGTGAGGCTAAGAGAACAAAAAATGACTTATTTTATTTGTCAATGGCGATTGCTTGCAGAGAGGGTGCGTTAAATCTTGATGATGTTAAGAGCATTTTGAATGATAAATTTAGTTCTGAGGGTTTAAATTTTGGTAATTTAAAAGCTGTAAATTTTGTAGGTGACGGTACATATTTTGAATTTGATGATAAATATATAGAAATTCGCCCTTCCGGAACTGATGCTAAGACAAAAGCATACGGGGGCGGGCTTAATAAATCAGATATAGAAAAATATGCAGCTGTTTTGGGTAATTATTCAGGAGAACGTACTGAGTTGCATAAGTCTTTGATTAGGTCTGAATTTTATGATGAGGCTAAGGATAAGGCTATGGATTATTACCTTGGATTTGTAAATAAAGATGCTAATAATGAGCCGTTTGAAATTCCGGATTATGATTTTTAATGTTATTTGTTATATAATATTTTTGCACACAGAAAAAGGAAGATTATGTTAAGAGATTATTTTTTAGATAAGATTGAAACTGCCGTTATAAAAGCAATCGAAGCTCAAAAACTTGGGCAAATGAATGAATATAAAAAAGGAACATTAGTTGTTGAAAAACCAAAAAATCCTGATTTTGGTGATTTTGCAATTAATGTGTCTTGTCTTGCTCGAAATGCTCGTATTGCACCTGTTGTGATTTCAAATTCAATTGTTGAATTTGTGGATAAAGAAGATAATGATTATACTGTTATTGGCGGATTTATAAATTTTAAAGCCGGTAAAAATTTATTAATTAATTTAATTGAAGAAATATTTAATAAAAAAGAGAGTTTTGGCAGACCTGAAAATATTGAAAAAGAAAAAATCATTCTTGAGTATATTTCAGCTAATCCGACAGGACCTTTTCATATTGGTCACGGGCGTTGGGCTGCTATGGGCAGTGCACTTGCAAATTTATTAAAATTTTATGGTCATGATGTTTATCAAGAATTTTATATAAATGATGCGGGTTCTCAAATTCAAAAATTGGGTCGTTCGTTAATTATTCGAGTTCGTCAGGAGCTTGGGGATGATGTTGATTTCCCAACAGATGAAGAGGAACGTAAAAATTATTATCCGGGAGATTATTTAATTCCTGTAGCAAAGGCTTTTTTAAAGAAGTATCCTGATATTGATTTGTCGACATATAAGGATATTGATTTATCTGTTTTTTGTGATTTCGCAAAAGAATATGAAGAAAAAGTACAACGAGATTTATTAGATAAGTTAAGAGTTAAATTTGATAATTTTTATTCTGAGTTGACGCTACATAATTCCGGAATGGTAAACGAAGCTGTACAAAAATTAAGAGATAGCGGCAAAATTTATGAAAAAGACGGCGCAGTTTGGTTTAAATCCTCAGATTATGGTGATGATCAGGACAGAGTTATAAAGAAGGTTGACGGTTCAAATACTTATTTAACCGCTGATATTGCATATCACGCTAATAAATTGGATCGTGGTTTTGACAGGATGATTGATATTTGGGGTGCAGACCATCATGGTTATGTAGCAAGAGTTAAGGCTTCTTTAGCTGCATTGGGTTATGATCCTGAAAAATTAGAGGTTCTTTTGGGACAGCTTGTAAATCTTGTAATTGACGGTAACGAAGTCCGTATGGGTAAGCGTAAAAATATGGTTACTCTAGAAGATTTGGTTGATGAAGTAGGTGTTGATGCTACAAGATTTTGGATGTCTATGAGAAATATTGATACGACACTTGATTTTGATATTGAACTTGCGAAGAAAAATTCGGATGAAAATCCTGTATTTTATGTTCAGTATGCACATGCAAGAGCTTGCTCCATTTTACGAAACGCTGTTCAAGACAGAATTGACAGCGAAAACGGTAAAACAATTAAAGCTCCGTTGTCTTCTGAACAATTGCAAAATTTAGTTGATAATTTTGATAAAAATATCATGAGTTTGACTCTTGATGTTGCCAGAAAATTAATTTTAAAACTTGAAGAATTTAAGTCATTAATTGTGTTTTCTGCTCGTGATAGACAGGTTTATACGATTTGTCGTTATGTTCAGGAATTGGCTTCGGAATTTCATTCATTTTATAATTCCACAAGGGTTATAACGGATGATATTGAATTGACGAAGTCAAGATTAGCCCTTGTTTGGGCGTTTAAGACTGTTCTTGCAAATGCTTTGGGCTTGCTCGGTGTTAGTGCGCCGGAAAGAATGTAAAAATTATAAACCCTTACATCCTTCGTCAGAATTGTCAATTCTTCCGTTAAAATTGTTATCAACTCCGTCAAAGCAAGAGCCGATAGAATCTTTGCTTTCAGCTTTTGCGTTAATTTTTAAATATTTATCAGGAATCATTTTCCATAAATATTTGAAAAATTCCGCATAATTTGAGGCAAGTTTAGGGTTTGAGATTACGAGCATATTTTCATCGTTTTTATTTTCTCCGCTGTTAGAGAAGTTCATTGAGCCCATTATTATATATTTGTCATCAATTATCATCGTTTTTGAATGGAGTTTGCCTGCGTAATTTTCTGTCTTTAGCGGTATTCCGCTTCCTCTCAATTTCGCATGTTTTGTGTTTTGGGTTGATGTGCTGTTCGCGTCAATTATAATTTTTACATCAACCCCTTTTTTGTATGCGGAAATTAATGCTTGCGAGATTTTTTCGTGTGTAATTAAAAATGTCGGAATATAAATATATTTTGTAGAGTTATTAATTAGTTGTATAATTCGATTTGAGCTTTTATCTTGCGGAGAAAAATATACTTCGATGTTGCTGCTACCTATTTGAAAACGATTTGTGCCGTGATGTTTTGTTTTATCTTTATGAAATTTTCCGTTAAGCATTTGTTCAAATTCTTGTTTATAAATATTTGCAATTTCTTTTGAATGAATTATTATCACATCATTTTCGTCATATCCGCTTAAACCTGTGCTTGAAAAATTCATTGAGCCCGTAAAGACTGTTGAATTGTCGAAAATTATAAATTTGTTGTGCATAAGCATATTACTTTTTGAGGCGGAAGATGTTTTGTCAGACATTGAAGCCTGTGAAATTTCTTTTATTAAATTATTGTCTTTGTAAAAAGTTTTTTCGGGGTTAAAAGCTTCATCATATACAAATCTGATTGCAACACCGCGTGCTTTTGCGTGCCTTAGCGCTTGGGTAATTGCAGGAACTTCATCATAGCCGTAAATTGCAATATCAATATTTGATTTAGCGTTATTTACAAGATTTAAAAATGCCATGCACTCACTTGTTGAACAGTTTTTGTTTGGAATTAGATGTTTTGTGTAATCGGTATAATAAAGAGTTAAACTTCCGTCAGAATGGACTAGAGGCGGGGATGGAATATTTGGAATATTGTATTTTTGCTTTTTAGCCTTTTGTTTTAAAATTTGTTCTTTGTGACAGGAACGGCACGGGATTGCTTCGGCAGGTAATTGTTTGAACGGTAATATAACTTTGTCGTGTGCAAGTTTTCCGTATTCACAATCAAGTGTGTGATATTTGTTTGAATGGTGATTGAGCGCGACAAGGTTTAATTTTCTTGCTGTATCAAGATTTTTGTTAAATTTTTCTTTGTCTGCTATTTCCTCGTTTTTTATTCCAAAACCGCTGTGCTCTTCTATCGCATTAAAATTTGTGCCATTGACGGAAATGCTTGCATAACGGCACTCTGTTGTAGTTTTATCCGAAAAATTGATAGTAACTCTTTTGTTTAATAATTCTTTTTGCGCAAATTCTTGCGCCATATACCCCATACTGATTATGTCATTTGGGGAAATGTTAAACTTCCTGCTGTATTTTTTGACAAAATCGTCTGACGGTGAAAGCGAAAAGCTTTCTATTCCTTCAAGACAGATGATTTCGTTATTGTCAATTGTTCTGTCATTATTTAGGTCAATTGCGAATTTTGTGGGTGTAATTACCGACAAAACCTCTTTTGATTTTCCTTTTTCGTATATAAAGGTAGAAAATACGGACAAAAGTATTACTAAAAGCGCACTTGTAAAATGTTTTTTCATACTTCTGCCCGTTTGCATATTTTATTTGTTACTCCATAACCCGTGAATATTACAGTATTCTTGCGCATTTGAATATGGGTTGTTAATTTTTAGTTTTGGAAATTCGTTAATGTCAAGAAATTTTGTATATACGTGTTTTTTGTCGTCTGAAACAGTTTGTATAAATTCAATATGGTGCTCTTGAGTCATTGGATGGGGCTCAGATCCGACTTGAATTTCATTTTCGTTTAAGAAAACAGGAACGTGTTTTTCTTTTTTTTCTTCTTCTATTCCGTGAGGAATGAGTTTTTTCATCGGTTCACCGCAGCAGACAAGAGCATCTGCTCCTTCGTGCATAATTTGTACGATATTTCCGCAGATTTCACAGCGGTAAAGCTCTAATTTTTCTGTCATAAGACCTCCTTAAGAAAACGTTTATTAATAATAAAAAAAGTAAACGGCGGTTCGTAGTGTTTCGCAACCTGCTTGTCTTGCTAAACGCAAGCCAACCTGTTGCTTCACACCGGCTGACGCATTTTCCCGCCTGTGCAATCAAAGATTGCTTCGCTCATTTCGCTTTCGCTACATTCGCAACGGCGGTTCGTAGTGTTTCGCAACCTGCTTGTCTTGCTAAACGCAAGCCAACC
>CAYVSD010000039.1:19004-19468 GCA_964453315.1 uncultured Muribaculaceae bacterium
TGTTGCTTCACACCGGCTGACGCATTTTAATAAACCGTACCACTGTCTATCGAACATCAAAATCACAAAATCCTTTAATATTTTCTCCCCCGACAAGTTTGACACCCGCAAAGGTTTTCTTAGTGCTGCTGAGTTTCCCCCCTGACACGGTTCGAAATTTCGCGCCGCCAAAAATGTCGTTATCAACGATTATACTAAATTCAAATGTTCAAATGCTGCCCTCACAACAGGCTCTGCACCCTGCATAAGCTTCAGGTCGAGAGTTTGCAACACCCCGTGGAGTACGGCAAAATTATTATATCATAAATTAATTCAATCTGTATTGCCGAACTTTACATATTGTAAAATATAGCGTAAGTAAATGCGGGGTTTCTCCCCCGCCCCTTACGAGGAACAACCCTCACCCTACCCCTCTGCGACTCGCTTCGCTCGCATGCACGCAGTCTCGCAAGACTCGTTCCTCG
>CAYVSD010000040.1:0-19131 GCA_964453315.1 uncultured Muribaculaceae bacterium
TCATAAGGGATACAATCTCTTATGTGATCTTTATCACATACTTTTGCCATTTTTAGGTTTTTACCTAGACCATTTACTAAGAAATCATAGGTAGAGTCATAAGTGTCGTTCAAATCACCTGCGGTTTTGGTTAAATTCATGCCTTTAATAATTTTTGCATTGAATACTTTTTGTTGATTGTCTGTGACAATACTGTTAATCTTTGCAATCAACGTTGGTATTGTCATTGCTGCGACTACGCCGATGATTGCGAGGGTGATTAGCACTTCTGCCAACGTGAAGCCGTTACCAACCCTTTGTAGCATGTTTGTGTGCGTAGCACCCTCGGCTAAGGTAAAAGCATTCTCTTTTCTCTCTAACATTTTTATTCCTCCTATTCCTTGTACGGCATGACTTTAGCACGTATTGTCACGACTGTCAATCGTGGAAAATAAATTTAATAATTTAGAAAATACATTTATGATTGATATTAAAAAGAAATTTGGCAGAAATATAAAAAAATTGCGCAGGGCAAAAGGGCTTTCTCAAGAGGAATTATCTTTAAATCTCGATTTAGACGGTTCTTATATTGGTAAAGTTGAGAATGCGAAATTAAATATTACAATTGATAAAATTGCGAAAATAGCTGACTTTTTTGGAGTTTCGATTGTTGAATTATTTAAATAATTTTAAATTTATGCAAAAAAAATCCCTCAAATAACGAGGGATTTTTTATTATAATTTTCTTTTACCACCGTTATTCCAAGGTGCTGATTCCAAATCGTCAACATTATATTTTAGAATATAATTGTTGTCTTTATTTGGTTTATATACTTCAGATTTTTTATTTTCTTGTTGTTGCGGAATACTTTGTACTATTTTTTTGTGAAATTCAGAATAGTTTGTCGTAACTTCTGCTGCTTGAGCTGCCATTGTCATTGATACCGCTGTCAACAAAGACATAATCATTAAAATCTTTTTCATTTTATTTTCTCCTAATTTGCTTGTACTAGTATTGTAACATAGAAACGACTTTTCCGCAATCTTTTAATAATTCTCTGCCGTTTAAATCGTTCAATTCTATTAAAAACGCAGCACCGATTAATTTGCCACCTGCTCTTTTTACAAGATTACAAGCGGCTTTTGCGGTTCCTCCTGTTGCTAATAAATCATCTACAACTAAAACTCTTGCGCCTTCTTCTATGGCATCAGCGTGAATTTCAATAGTATTTGAGCCGTATTCAAGATCGTAGGATTCGCTGATTGTTTTGGCAGGAAGTTTATTAGGTTTTCTTACCGTAATAAATCCGCAGCCTATTTTGTATGCCATTGGCATTCCGAATATGAATCCGCGGCTTTCAATTCCTGCAATATAGTCAATTTTTTCATCTTTATACTGTTCACAAAGATAATCTATCATTGTTTTTAAACTTTTTGCATCTTTAATGCCTGTTGTTATATCGCGAAAAATTATTCCTTCTTTTGGAAAATCCGGAATTGCTCTGATTTTGTCTTTAACTTCATCAATATTAAAAGTTTGTGTCATTTTTTTCTCCTATTTATTCAGTATTAGCTTTCTTAATTCTTCTTTTGCTTGTTTTATTTTTTCTTTTGCTCTTTGAATTGCGTGTTCATGCATAATCAATCCGTGAGTAGTTTTACCCCAATTCATATCCTTTTTCATAAATAAAATTTTTGTTCCGATAAATAATACTAACGGAAACCAAATTAATAAAAGATAAACAGATGTTGTGCAAGCGCTTAAAAATGAATCTGTTTTAGACATATTGTCATATTTTCTTAGTGCATAGCACCCTGCGAGCATAAAACCCAAACCTATTATACAGCCCATAATTATTGAGGACATAAGAATGTATGCCGGTGCATCTTTTATGATTATTTTGAAAAGCAAAATGCCAATTTCAATAATGAACCATGCCGGCATAATAAATTCAGAAATATATGCAATCATATCAAGCCTTACGCGCATTGACATTTTTTTTGAAGTTAATATTTCCCAAAAATATTCCAAATATCTTCTGATAGTGCCTTCAAGCCAGCGTCTTCTCTGTCTATACAATGGGAAAAGGTACATTATGCCCTCTTCATAAACAATTGCGTCCGGACAAAATCTGACATCCCAACCTTTAATGTGCAATCTTGTTGACATATCAAGGTCATCCGTAATTGTATAATTATTCCAACCGCCTATATCATCAAGTGCCGTTCGTTTTATTAATTCCCCGTTTCCGCGTAATTCTACTGCCCCTTTAACGGCATCTCTGGATACTTGAAAGTGTGTATCCATTGTCATTTCATTATTTTGACAGCGGGTTAAAATATTAATGTCTTTATTGCGAATAATTTTACGTGCTTGAACTGCTCCGACATCTTTAGGTTCAAGCTCGTATACTAACTTGGTAAGAAAATCTTTATCCATTGTCGCATCAGCATCAAAAACAAGTACAGCTTCTGCGTTTGATAGTACAAGTGCGTCATTTAATACTGCGGATTTACCTGGGAATGCGCCTTGCTGCCTTATTAACGTTTTAATTTTATTCGGATATTTGGATTCTAATTCTTTTAGAACGGTTGCGGTATTATCCGTACTGCGGTCATCTATTGCAATTATTTCGAAATTCGGGTAGTCAAGATTTAAAATGTTTTCAATGGTATTTGCGATAACTCCTTCTTCGTTGTGCGCAGGCACCATAATACTTATAAACGGTTTGTAATTTTCATTCTTTTCTTTGGGATTTTTAAGTTCTTGCCTTTTTTTTATTTTTGTCGCTATTGACGTACAAGAAGCATAAATTGTCATTATCAGAATTAAAAGTGCCAATCCCCAGTCTGTATAACTTTGAAATACATATATAAATGCGGTTAATCCCGTTACTATAATAAAAAGTAAAATACGTTCTTTCATATTCTTATCCCGCTATTCATTCTAACTCAAAATACTTTGAAAATAATTAATTATAAATAAATTGATACAATATAATAAATTTTTCTTTATAGTATAATATTGTTGTTATGGATAATAAAGAATTTGATAAAATTTATGATTTGATCAATAAAAAAGAGTATGAAAAAGCTCAAGAATTGTTGAGCGCGGTTATAAAAAATGACCCGAATGAATATGATGCACAAAAACTTATGGCTTTGTGTTATGTGAATAAAGAAGATTTTAATTCGGCGCGTAAAATTTTGGAAGATGTTATAAAATATACTCCGCAAGATGCTTTGAGTTGGTATTATTTGGGGTGTTGTTATGATAATTCTAATATGCCTATAGAGGCGATACATGCTTATGAAGAAGTTATAAATTTGCGTCCGGAATATATTGATGCATATAAAAGCTTGGCTGTTGTTCATATAAAAAATGGGACACCTGAAAAAGCAGTTGATGTTTTGCAAAAAGCACTCGATTTTTCGCAAAACGATTATTCTTTGTTGTTTATAATGGGTACAGCTTGTATGGCAGCAAGGGATTTTAAAAAAAGTGTAAAATATTTGAGTGAAGCAATTAAATTAAATCCTGAAAATGTGCAACTTTATAATAATTTAGGGACTTCGTACTTGACAGTTGGGGAGTTTGACAAAGCCTTTGAAACATATCAAAAAGCTGCAGAAATTGATCCTAATGATTCATTAACATATTTTAATATGGGGTCAATTTTACAAATACAAGGAAAACATAAAGAGGCTTGTGAATATTTTGAAAAAGCTAATAAATTAGAACCTGATGATGATAGTTTTATAATCGCATGGGCAGTTTCCGAAGTTAAGGCTGGCAAAATTATGGAAGCAATTGAGCATTATAAACATTTAGCTTCCACTTATCCCCAAAAAACAACTTTTAAATATAATTTGGCTTCTTGTTATCAGGCAATTGGTGAATTTGAGATAGCTTTGACTTTATTAAAACAGCTTGCGCTTTTAAATCCTAAGGCAATTAATATTTTAAAGAAAATTTCTACGATTTATATTTCTTTGGGAGATTATGCGAAGGCAAAAGAAATATACGAAAGAATGCTTAAACAAGGCTCAACATCTTATACATTACATTATGAATATGCAATTTTGTGTGTGAAAACAGGTGATAGTGATGAAGCAGAACAGACATTAAAAAAAGTATGCAAATTAGCTCCCGAATATGCGCCGGCTCATAAGGATTTAGGAGTCATTTATTTAAATAAACGTTTATTTGATTATGCTAAAGAAGAATTTGAATTGGCTTATAAATATGCGCCTGATAATTATTCTATAGTATTAGAATGTGCAAATTATTATCATTCGGTTTCTGAGTTTGAAAAGGCTGATGAATATTATAAAAAGGCAATTGAGATTTCTCCGCATGATCCTAACGGCCTGGCGTTTTCAGCTTTGAATAAAATTCACTTAAATCAAATAGATATTGCAAAAGATCAAATTGAACATGCGCTTCATCATCGAGCAGGTTCAGCATTTTTACTGTTTATTGCTGGGCGTATTTATTTTCTTGCAAAAGATTATGAGCGCGCTAAAGAATTTTTAATTCAGTCTTTTGAGATAGAAAAAACTGAAGATGTACAGAACTTGCTTGCTATGTGTTATTTTGAACTTGGAAATTATAATCAAGCAGAAATTATATTGAAAAATCTTGAGCAGAAGGCTCCTTTAAATATTAATATTTTGTTTAATCTTGCAAAATGTCTTGAAAAAACAGGCAAATTAGAAGAAGCATTAACTTATGCTCAAAAAATAACCGATGTATTTCCGGAATGTGAAGAAGCTCAAGAAATGGTAAGACAATTATCTTAAAATTTTATGGTATTATAAATTTATGGATGAAGCTTTTATAAAATATTTAAGACAATCTGTTACATATAAAGTCGGAACTCAGTTGGCAAAGTCATTGTTTAGTATTTTGACAATGGTCGGAAATATTATACAGTTGAGTATTCATGTTTTGAAATGTATATTAAAATGTTACATTAGTCCTAAAGAGCTTATTTATCAGTGCGACAGATTTGGAGTTAGTTCTTTGCCGATAACATTATCTATTGTTGGTATGACCTCTATAATCGTTGCTTCTCAAGTTGCTTTGGAAATGGTAAAGCAAGGCGGCGGTAATTTTGTCGGAATGCTGATGACAATTTTGATTGTAAGAGAAGTTGGTGCTATTATGTCCGGCTTTGCGATAATTTCAATGATAGGTTCATCTTTAGCGTCCGAATTGGCGACTATGCGTGTAACTGAACAAATTGACGCAATAGATGTTTTGGGCGTTGATTCTGTTTGTTATTTGTTTGTTCCGAGAGTGTTGTCAGGAATGATAATGATGCCTGTAATTGTTATATTAGCATCTATAACAGGGGTTTTATTGGGCGCACTAACCTCAAAATTCTTTGCGGGTTTAACATATATCGCCTATTTTGATTCGGCATGGCACGGATTACATTTAAAAGATTTTTGGGTAAGTTTATTAAAATCTTCCGTATTTGGTGCAACAATAGCATTAATAAGCTGTTCGTTCGGTTTCTTTGCTAAAGGCGGCGCTAAAGGGGTTGGAATTGCTACGACAAAAGCTGTTGTATGGTCATTTATTTCGATTGTAATATGGGATATGGTGTTTGCTATAGTATTTTTCTTTTAAAAATTTTTGTGCAAGGATAAAGTTATGAGTATAGAAGTAAGAAATCTTATAAAAAATTTTGAAGATAAAACGGTTATAAATGACATTTCATTTAAAGTTGCGGATGGCGAGGTTTTAGCGTTAGTCGGCTTTTCCGGTTCCGGTAAAAGTACGGTGTTAAAACTTATTTGCGGTCTTATACCTTATGACAGCGGGGAGGTTATAACATCTGAAGGCGATATTGCAATGGTATTTCAATATTCTGCTCTTTTTGATTCTTTGAATGTCTTTGATAATATTTCGTTTGCATTGAGAGAAAGAAAAGATTTGAAGAAAAAGTATTCAACAGAGGATTTGCAGGAAATTGTTGCTCAAAAGTTAGAGCTTGTCGGCTTGAAAGGAATTGAAAATAAATTCCCGTCTGAATTGTCAGGCGGTATGCAAAAAAGGGTAAGCTTTGCTCGTGCAATAGTTACAAAACCAAATTCTATTTTATATGATGAGCCGACAGCCGGCTTGGATCCTATGTCGTCAACATTAATTGAAGATTATATTGTAAGGCTTAGAAATGAAACCAATGCGGCATCTATCGTTGTAACTCACCAGATGTCTACAATTACAAGAACCGCAGACAGGGTTATAATGTTGTATGATGGGAAAATTGTTTTTGAAGGCACTCCGACTGAATTATTAAAACAGGATACTCCTTATACA
Organism: uncultured Muribaculaceae bacterium; assembly: GCA_964453315.1. GTDB lineage: Bacteria > Cyanobacteriota > Vampirovibrionia > Gastranaerophilales > Gastranaerophilaceae > Zag111. The sequence continues at coordinate 6,311 of CAYVSD010000040.1, forward strand.
AAACAATTCGTAACAGCTTCTTTGGAAGGTCCAATGAAAATGCAAGCTTAGTTTCTTTATGGAAAGGAAAAGTATGAAACCGGAAAATTTATTTAATGAAGATATAATGTCGCTTGACACTTATATAATGGTAAAGTTAAAAGAAAAAACGGCACAACTTAGTGATAAATTAATTAAGAAAAATCGAGCTCCTATTGCTTTGTCTATGGGTGCGCCAACAGCAAATCCTCCTGCAGCTTTGATAGAAAAATTGAAAGAATTTTTGACAGAAGATAATATTCATACTTATTCTGTTACAAAAGGAGAGTCTTATTATCGTCAGGCGGTGGCTCAAAGAATGAAAGATCGTTTTGGCGTTACGGTTGATCCTGAAAATGAAGTTTGTTCTATTTTGGGCTCAAAAGACGGGCTTGCTAATTTAATAAGATTTCTTATTACTCCAAGACATGAGGATAAAGAAAAAGATATTATATTAATTCCTGATCCGGGTTATGCTTCATATTCTCAAATGATAAAGTCTTCGGGCGGAAAAGCTTATGCAATTGATTTGTTGCCGGAAAATAATTATCAGCCTGATATGGAATCTGTTTTAGAAAAATTAAAATCTGATGGTTATGATGAAAGTAAAATTAAGGCTGTTATTATAAATTACCCGAATAATCCTTTGGGAATTAATGCAACAAGAGAGTATGTAAAGAGCGTTGTTGATTTTTGTAAAAAGCATGATTTTTTACTTATTTCAGATGCGGCGTATTGTGATTTATATTATGATGATACTAATAAACCTTTTAGTGCATTGGAATTTGATGGCGCAAAGGATATTTGTGTTGAATTGTATACACTTTCAAAGCCTTATGCAGTTACAGGCTGGCGTTTAGGTTGGATTTGCGGTAACTCGGAAGTTGTATCTCGTTTTGCCAAAGGAAAATCTACGATAGATAACGGTATTTTTAAAGCTCTTCAAAAGGCTTGCGCTTATATTATGACCAATCCTGAGGGTGATGATTATATTCAGAGTGCTAATGCTTCTTATAAACGTAAACAATCCATAATGATAAAAGGCTTGCGTGAATTAGGTTGGGAAATAAAAGATTCCGATATTCCAAAAACAACTTTTTATCTTTGGCTTCCAATTCCGCGTAAGTATGATTCTGCAATGAAATTTTGTGAGGATATGTTAGAAAAGTCAGGAGTTGTTGTTGTTCCTGGGACAGCATTTGGAAATAACGGCGCAGGATATTTTAGAATTTCTTATGTATGTTCAGATGAAAAGTTGCAAGAAGTAATTGAACGTATGAAAGCCGATGGTTTTGAATATTAGATATTAGAAAAAATATTTTTTACTCGTACAGTTCGCTTGAAAGATATCTTTCTCCAAAATCAGGAATGACAGTCACGATTAGTTTTCCCTTATTTTCGGGAAGTTTTGAAAGCTTAATTGCTCCCCATACGTTGGCTCCGCCGGAAAATCCTGCTAAAATTCCTTCTTTAATTCCCAAATTTCTTGCTGTTATTATTGCATTTTCATTGGAAACGGGAATAGTTCCGTCAATAATTTTTGTATTATAATTTGCCGGCAGAAAGTTTGGTCCGATACCTTGAATTTTGTGAGGACCGCCTTGATTTTGTGATAGAATTTTCGCGCATTCAGGTTCGATTGCATATATTTTTATGTCAGGATTTTTTTCTTTTAATTTTTTCCCGATACCTGAAATGGTACCTCCTGTGCCTACGCCTGCGATTATAATGTCAACTTTGCCGTCGGTATCGTTCCAAATTTCTTCTGCCGTATTCAAATAATGAGCTTTTGGGTTGGACGGGTTGTCAAATTGAGAAGGAATAAAGGAATTAGGATATTTTTTTTGAAGTTCTTTTGCTTTTTCTACAGCGCCTTTCATTCCTTCTGAGCCGGAAGTTAATACTAATTCTGCACCATAAGCTTTCATAAGCATTCTGCGTTCAACAGACATTGTTTCGGGCATTGTTATTATAATTTTATATCCTCGAACAGCACATATCATCGCAAGTCCGATACCCATATTCCCGCTTGTAGGTTCAATTATAACGGTATCTTTGTTAATTTTGCCGTCTTTTTCTGCATCAAGAATCATTTGCAGAGCAGGGCGGTCTTTTATTGAATTTGCGGGATTATAATATTCAAGTTTTAGGGCTATTTTAGCATAGCCTGAATTCATTTTATTCAATTTTACTAAAGGAGTGTGTCCTGTCAGCTCTGTAATGTCGTTTGCTATTTTCATAAAAACCTCTTTGTTAAAGTAATTATATAAATATAATTTGATTTTGTAAATCACACCTTGAGATAAACTTATAAATATGTTAAAATGGAGAAAACAGAGGATTAAATCGTATGAAAAAATTTGCCTTTACTTTAGCAGAAGTTATAACTGTTGTCGGGCTTTTGGGTGTTATTGCTGCTTTAACAATCCCAAATTTATATTATAATAAAACTCAAAGAGAATATGCCACAAAAATAAAAAAGTTCTATAATGTTGTTGATAATGCTGTTGAACAAATGACTCTTGATAAGGGTGATTTCCGTAATATGAGGCCTCCTATGTCGAATAGAGAGGGTTATGAATGGTATATGGAAAATATTGATCCTTATGTTGGTCATAAGTATATAAAAAATCCTGATTCGCAACAGCCAATTATATATTTGAAAGAAGGTTCCAGTATTCAATTATTTCGTGGCGGCTGCATTGATGTAAAGTATGATGTCAACGGTGATAATGGCAACGGTATGGCTGGCAGAGAAGAGTTTTTGTTTCTCTTTTGTTTTACCGATAATGATAGAAATTATTGGTTCGGAGATAAAAACTCCTTTTGGGGTACTTATGGCGGTGGTATTGTAAGTACGGATGCCGATGGTAATTATAAAAAAGTAAAAAGACAAGATTTGATTAATAAATGTGATGACGACAAGGCTTATTGCTCAAAACTTCTTCAATATGATAATTGGGAATTTAAAGACGATTATCCTGCTTTTAGATAGGGGTTAAATACAAAATGAAATTATGTGTTTTTCAGGGAACTTTTAATCCTATTCATAATGCTCATTTGCGTGTAGCAAAATTTTTACAGGATAAATATGATAAAATTCTTTTTATTCCGGCGTTAGATCCGCCTCATAAAAATATTGAATTAAGTAAGGCTTTTCACAGATTAAATATGGTTAAACTTGCTACAGAAGATTATGAAAAGTTTGAAACCAGTGATATAGAATATCGAAGAGGGGGAAAATCTTATACATATTTGACGATTTGTGATCTTTATAATTTGTATAATGTAAAAGGAAAAATAAATTTTATTATCGGGACGGATGCTTTTGATTATATAGAAAATTGGTATGAAGCGGATAAGTTAAAAGAAATTGTGAGATTTTTAGTTTTTACAAGAGAAGAAAATTTTGATATTTCACGCTATAATATTTTAAAAGAAAAAGGTTATGATTTTGAAGTTCAGTCATTACCTTTTGAAGATATTTCATCTACGGAATTACGGCAAAAAATCAAAAATAATGAAGATATTTCAGATTATTTGCCGTTAAAAGTAAAGGATTATATAGAAAAAAATGATTTATACAAAGTTTAGTACGGAAGAAATAACCGATTGGTTGAAAAAAAATTTAAATGAAAAAAGGTATATGCATTCTATTGGCACGGCTCAGTGTGCAAAAGATTTAGCTTCCCAATTTGGTCTTGATGCTGAAAAAGCTTATATTGCAGGACTTTTGCATGATTGCGCAAAATGCTTTTCGGATGAAAAATTACGTGAAATAATTTCAAATAATTTAAAATTAGATCCCGTGGAAACTATGAGCTCAAAAACACTTCATGCGCCTGTTGGAGCTTATATGGCACAAAAAGAATTTGGTGTTGAAGATGAAGAAATTTTGTCTTCTATAAGGTGGCATACATTGGGTAAATTAAATATGACACCATTTGAAAAAATAATATATTTAGCAGATAAAATTGAACCTTTAACACGGGACAAAAATTATATCCCGCAGGCCAGAAAATATTTAATAGAAGAACATAATCTCGATAAAGCTATGTTTGAGAGCTATAAAGCGACGATAAAAAGTCTTGTTGACAGAGAATTGCGTATTTGTCCTTTAACGATAGATATATACAATCATTTGCTGAATGTTAACTAACTTAATATTTTGAGATAATTTTAAACATTTCATGGTACAATTCCCCTATATAGAGAGGGAGTAAATGAAATTACTTGAAGTAAAAAATAATTTAGTGAAATTGGCGTATGAGGATGGAGAATCTCCTATTCTTGGCAGATTTGTCATATTGGCTTCAAACACTTGTTCTTATGTTGCTCAGTTTGTCAATTTAAAATCTGATAATACGCAATCTTTTGGAATTGCACGATTATTATTTACTTTTACTTCTGACGGGGTTGTAGATGATTATGACGGTTCAACACCTTCAATGAATTCAGAAGTATCGCTGCTTGATGCCTCTGAACTTTTGGATATTTTACCGATTGAAACGGCAATTAAGATAGGCAATCTTGCACAACAAGAAGATATTTTGAATGTAGATGTTTCTGTTTTTGAAAATAACTTAGTTGTTTTTTCAGAGCAAAACTCTGATAAATCATGTGTTATTTCAAATTTCGCACGTCAATTATTTCAATTAAAAGAAAAAGTTGTTGTAATTGATAATGAAAAGATGTTTGAGGGGTATAATAAAATTCAATTTGCTGAGGATTTTAAACTCCCGTTGAATTCTCAAGCAATTGATTTTTTATTTGAATATGAGTTGACTGAGGTTGATCAAACTACAAAAGCAGTAATTCAAGACATTTTTTATAATGTTCAAGAATATATTAACACTCTTGAAGATCAATTTTTACCTATTGATAAATTTGTTGAAGTCGTTTCGGCGCAATATAAAGAAACTCAAATGCCGGAGTTGGCTTTATTGAAAAATAAGTTATTAAAATATCGTGATGAAAATATTTTTGCAAATTCAAAAGAAGAATTTTTGTCGTTGTTTTCAATAATAGAAGATAAAAATTGCGCAATTATTGATATAAATAATGCAGGGGATGCTTTGCAAAAATTGTTAATATCATTTATTCATAGCGAACTTGATAAATTTGACCAGTATATATATTTGTTTGCGATGTTGAATGATAATAACTCGGATAAAAAATTAATAAAACAATTTATTAATCATGATCATATTTTCACTACAATTTTTGTAAGTTCATCTTATAAATACGCAAAAGAGCTTAAAGAAAATGCTCAGAATATAATGTTGTTTTCTCCTGCAGAATTGACTAAAGACATGTCAGTTTATGCTCCATTTTTAAATAAATTAAATTCGACAGAATGTGTAGTATATGGAACTTTGACACATGACATACCGTTTATTGTAAGTGTTAACGATCTTGAACTTGCGCTTACAAAAGATGATGTTTTTGGTGAAAAATATCGTTTTGTTCCGGTTTCACAAGATATGGAGCTTGTAAATCAAGATGGTGTTCCTGTGTTATTACCGTCAAGTCAAAAAAATAATGAAAGTGAAATCGTTGAGGTAGTCCAAGAGCCTGAAGAAACTGAACAATTAGAACAAAGTGACGAAGAGGTTTTATCTGAAGAATATATAGAAGAACCTGTAGAGGAAGATTTATCTATTGAAGAAGAATCAAATGATGTTTTTGAAGGTGATGTTTCGATAGATGAGGATGAAGAAGAAGTTATTAGTGTTGATGAATTAGGGCATGAAGATTTTAATTCAAATGCTGAGAATATTTCTGATCTTCAAGGATTAACAGAAGAAGATCTTGATTATATAGAAAATAGTGATGTTGAAACAATAAATTTTTCTGATTTACCTCAGACAAATGAGCCGCCTCCTGCTGTTCCGGTTTATCCTGCAGAAGAATACGAAGAAGAGGTTGTTTCGGATTTTGCCCAAGGCGATACTGTAAATCACCCTAGATATGGCAGAGGAGTGGTTGAAAAAATAATCAAGTATGGGAACAAAGTTCTCTGTTCAATTTCATTTGATAATGTGGGCAGAAGGCTTTTAGATCCTTCAATTTCTGAATTTGAAAAAATTTAACGTCTTAGGTTTGAAGCATCTTTAAGATATACAAATTGCGGTTCAAAATTTTCTTCACAATTATAGACAATTAAAATTCTTAAGCATTTTGGCAGAGAATTTGGGACATCAAGTTCGTGGAAGCACATCATAGCAACTTTATCCCAATTGAAATTCAAGCGAGCAAATTTCGCCGGAAACTGAGCATTTAAGTCTTTTGTGGTTGTAAAAATTACATGAGAAATGTTTTCTGTTTTAAGATTGTTTATTTTAATTATTTCTTTCAAAAGTTCATTTGTAGCTGATTCCAAAGCTTCACTTGTATTTGATTCAACTGTAATTGCCCCGCGTATTCCTTTTGAAAACATAATTTATCCTCTTAATCCGTTATACCAATCTCTGGCAGACATTTCACCTTTGCCTTCAGGCTTGACTGTTATCAGACGTAAAATACCGCTTCCACAACCAAAATCTACACCTTCTTTTGAATGAGAAACAATTTCTCCCTCAATTCCTTTTCCTTCAACGGGCTTTGTTTGAATTATCTTAACGGTTTTCCCTTGATAATTAAAATAAGCTCCCGGACTTCTGCACACACCGCGAACTAAATTGTGAAGTTGAATATTAGATTTAGACCAATCTATTTCGCATTCTTCTTTAGTTAATTTAGGTGCTGTGCAAACTCCGTTTTCACATTGTTTTTCGGGCTTTAATGTGCCGTTTTTAAGATTAATTAAAGTTTCTTCTATCATTTGAGGGGATTTTTCCCCAATTTCGTTCCAAAGTTCTTCGCAGTTCATTGTCTCAGATATTGGAATAACTAATTTTTGGCAGATATCGCCGCAATCAAGCCCGAGTTCTGTAATCATTGTGCAAATTCCTGTTTCTTTGTCTCCGTTAATAATTGCACGTTGAATAGGGTTTGCGCCTCTGTATTTAGGTAATAATGACGCATGAAGATTAATTGTTTCGTATTTTGGAATATCTAAAACTTCTTGAGATAAAATTTGGCCGAATGCAAAAGTTACAAAAAAATCCGGTTCAAGTTTTTTTAATTCCTGTTGAATTTCAGGTTCTTTTCGGATTGATTTTGGTTGAAAAACAGGTAATCCTTTTTCTGTTGCGAATTTTTTAATAGGTGACATTTGAAGTTTATGGCCTCGTCCTGCAGGTTTGTCCGGCTGCGTTACGACGGCCAAAACTTTTATTTTGTCAGAATTATATAAATATTCTAAAGATTTTAATCCTATATCCGGTGTTCCAAAAAATATGATTTTTATCATAATTGTTCTTTAAGCTCCGTTTCTTCAAGAAGCTTGTCAGGATCAATATCCGGTAAATTATTTTTCTTTAATACTTCTTCGGTTTCAAATCTGTTAAGACAGTGATCAATAAATAAAACGCCGTCCAGATGGTCATTTTCATGCTGAATACAGCGAGCAAGAAGATTTCCGCCTTTTACTTCCATAACAAAAGGTTTTCCGTGTTCATTAACAGCTTTTACCATAATATCTTTGTAACGGACAACATCAGTATAAGCCTCCGGAAAACTTAAACAGCCTTCTGAACTTTTTACCGCACCGTTTTTCTTTATAATTTTAGGGTTAATAAATACCATCGGTTCAAGCGGTTCTTCTTTTGTTGAAGCGTCGACAACAAAAACTCGAAGATTTACACCGATTTGCGGTGCCGCAAGTCCTACTCCGTTATTTGCATACATTGTGTCAAACAAATCGTGTATAAGTTCAGATATTTTTTTTGATACTTTATGAACTTCTTTTGAAGGTTCCCTTAACGAAGCTTCTCCATAGTGTAAAACTCTTTTTATTGACATATTTGCCCTTCCTAACTTTTCTTGACACTATATTACTATAAATTTTATTGAACATCAAGAAATTTATGCATTTGAGGAATTAATCTCGTAAAATGATGTTTTTGGGTGAATTTATCAAGTATTTCTTGACAAAATTCAGGAGAAACAGACATTTTGCTGCCAATCATTTTGGGTTGCAAAATAAGTTCTAAATTGTATTTTTGTGCAAGCATTATACAGGTATCAATTTCTTGTTCTGTAATATTTTCATCAAAAACTATTTTTGCAAATGTATTTATATTTTTGCAAGCACGAAAGAATTTTTTGTGAAGATTAAATAGATTTTTCCCGTTTGTGCAAGAAGGTAATTTAATATCTGCAGAAACGATGTCAATAAAATCTTTAATCTGTTCAAATTCTTCAGTTAATGTCGCATTTGTTTCAAGGTAAATTAGTGTTTGTTTATTGATTATTGCTAAAAATTCTTTTAAAAATTTATATGATAAAAGTGGTTCTCCTCCGGTTAAGGAAATAGAGTGAAATGTTTTCAGGTTATATTCTTGAGAGATTTTTTCAAATAAACTTTGCGCAGTATAAGATTCTCCTGTTTTAAATTTTGTATCACAGTAATTGCAATTTAAATTGCAGGTGCAAAAACGTATAAAAAGTTGTTTATATCCTGCAAACGGTCCTTCTCCCTGAATAGATGAAAATATTTCGTTAATTTTAGTATCCGTAACCAAAGTTTTTCCTCACATCATCTTTAGATAAATTTTTAAGCTCTTGATATAGCTTAATTTCATCTTCTGACAAATTGTGTGAAAATTCAATACTTACGGAAATAATCAAATCTCCGATTTTTCCATGTTTTTTTATTCCTTGTTTTGCGATGCGAAATTTTTGTCCTGAGCACGTGTTTTTAGGTAGTTTTAATTTTATTTTTCCGTCAAATGTCGGAATTGTGATTTCTTCGCCTAGAGCTGCTTCATAGGGCGTTATTGGAACATTATAATAAATGTTTAATTTATCGTTGTAAATTTGCGTTTTTGCTTCAATTTTAATTTTTATATATAAATCGCCGTTGCTTCCTCCGTTTTTACCGGAAGCTCCTTCATTTCGAAGTCTTAATTTTGCACCGTTTTTTATGTTTTTAGGAATAGTTACTGTAATTTTTTTATTTTCGATAATTGTTCCTTTGCCGTTGCATTTAGGGCATTTGTTTCCATTTGCAAATCTGTGGCCACTGCATTGAGGGCATGCTTTTGTTGTTCTGATATTTATTATTCGTTTGCTGCCGGTAAAGACTTCATCAGGTGATATTGTAATTTCGGTTGAAATATCTTCCCCTTTTTGTGGTTTGTTAATATTACGGTGTCTTTGTTCTTTTTTTAATTTTGCAAGTAGAATTTTAATATATTTGAATAAATTAATGCTTTTTTGGTAATTGTTTTTTTGTTTTGTTGCTTCTTTAATTTCCGGCTCAGGTGGATTATCTTTTTCTTTTGTTTTTTCTTGTTTAAAAATTCCGTTAATAATATTATATTGATTGCGTTTTGATTCATCGCAAAGAGTTTCGTAAGCTTGAGAAATTTCTTTAAATTTTTCAAGCGCTTCAGGGCTTTTATTAACATCAGGATGGTATTTGCGTGCCAGAATACGATACGCTGATTTTATTTGAGCATCAGTTGCTTCAATATCTACATCAAGAACTTCATAATAATTTTTTAAAGCCATAATTTATATCTAATGATAATTTTTTAAAATTCAACATAGTCTGCTAAGCTAGGCAAAATTATTATAATTAGATATTAGAAATTTTTTCTTCAATATCTTCGTTTAAAAGTTCTTTGGCTCTATTTAAGGTGTGGGCTTTTTGAGTTAATAGAATTTTTTGGTTTTTGTTTTTAATATTTATGGTTGTAGCGACAGCGCAAAAGTCGTTTGTTTGAATTTCATTATATTCATCTGAGAAAAATCCGTTTATGCAAGATTCAAATATGTTCAATATGTTATCTTCAAACGTTTCTAATACAATTTTTGCATCGCAATCTTTTAAAAAAGGTATAAATTCATTTACGAAAAATTTATCTTCAGAAGCTAATGTGCAATTTATTCCTAAAATTCCCATATATGGTGTTTGTTTATCATCTAATGATTTTAGTGCATTTTGAACAAGATTTTGGAGTCTTGAGATTATTAATTGTGAAATTTTAAAATCCGGAGTGTAACGGTTTTTTTCAAATGCTATTTTTGCGGTTTTTTCGCTGTTTGAAAATTTGTATTCTCCAACTGTTGAAAAAGGTATTGCGCTATATCCGTCGGTAATAAAATAGGCTGTAAAATTATGGCCGTAGGTGTATTCTTCAATTAAAATATCCGTTTCACCATGATATTGCATTGATTCTGTTAAAAATCTGTTTGCAAGGCTTATTGTAGGACATGTGATACTGTCTTTGCCGTCATCTGTTGTTATTACAACGGGGAAAGAAGCGTTTTTTAAATAGTCAATTGCTTGTTTTGTATTATCAAAAATTCCGAATTTGGAAGTTAGTGCATGTATTTTGTATAAAAATTTTTTATTTTGAATTTTGCTCAAGATATTTCGGCAGGTTTTTTTATCAGAGCCAAAAATGTTTTGTCCGTTTGATTGAAAGAATGATACGATATCTGAATTTAGAGCTAAATTTGAAAAAGGGATTGTTAAACAAATATTATTTTCCAATACAAATTTTAAAAGCTCTGTTAAATCATCCTCTCGAATGTCGATGTCTTTGCCTGTTATAAAAACTTTTTTTACATTTTCATAAGTTAAAAGTTTTTCAGCCAAAGCTTCGGAATTATCTCCGTTACCAACTATTAAAATACTTTTGTTATCAGCTTCCACGCTAAAATTATACTACATAAAACGGATGATTTTTGTTAAGTTATTTTAAAATTTTATCAATTTCAGTGTTATAATAATGACAGGTGAAAATATTTCCTTAAACAGACTGTTGTAGAGAGGTTAAAAATGGCAGGTTTAGTAAATTTATTATCAAATGTATTTCAGGCACCATCTGGCGTAAGTCCGATTTCAGTACCGGTTTCACAACCAAATAGTTCTTACGGTAACAATCCTTTTGTTAGTTATAACGGCAACAGTTTTTCAAACAGATTTTATGCGCAAAATAAACCTGTTAAAGGAGGTTATTTTGCAGGATATTACAACGGCAAACAAAATATTGTCGGCCGCAGATTATTTATAGAAGTTTAATAATCCGAATCATTATCAGGCATTTTCCAATTGTTTTTCATAATTGCCGAAAAACATTCTAACCCTGCTTCAATAGTTGTTGTTGATGTGTTATTGCAAACATCAGAACTTGCGCTTCCGACAATTTGACCTTTTCTGGTTAGATAAAAAGCGAAGAAATCTCTGCCTATAACATTTGGTTCTTCAGTTCCATTAACATCAATATAAAATTCTCCTAAATTGGTTGTATCATCTTCATCGGAGATTAGTTTGTATGCAATTGCAACTCCGTTTTTAAGCTTGACTGAAGTTTCTGAACTACTAACTGTAGCTGTTGTTCCTGTCAGTGCAGAAGTATATGTGTTGGAACCGGATGTTTTTATAACTTTGTATGCAGAAGCCCAGCAAGGATTATCACTGCTGCAGACATAGGTTATATCAAAATTGTTACTGCTAAGCAAATTGCTAGGATTTGAAAAATCGGTATCGCTAAGTATCTTTGTTCTGTTTTTTACTATTTGATCTCCTACAAGTTGCTGAATAGAAGCTGTTGTATTTTTAATTTGAGTAGATAAGATCTTTTTATTAATGTTTTTCATTATGCTTGGAATTGTCAATGCGGCTATTGTACCGATAATTCCAAGTGCTATTATTAATTCTGTTAAAGTGAAAGCTTTTTGGTTATTCATAAATTATCTCCTTAAAATTATTCATCTAAATAGTGAGGATCAAAACCGGATTGCTCCAAAAGACAATAGCAAACGCCACCATTGCCGTTTTTACATGTATCTTTGGTCAAGGTTGTATCAGAAAAACTGTGGCAATTTCCTATATCGCCTATGTGGTATTGTATAAAATTTGTTCCGGTTCCTCCAGTACTGGAAAATGGGAATATATCAATATCTGAAAATATGTCAATTCCGATTATATTAGGCTCTTTGTTTCCATTGACATCTATAAAAAGTCTGTAAATACTACCATCACGCAACATGTATACAGACGCTCCGTTTTTTAATTTTGCTGAGCCTACGGCTTCGCTGCTTGCGTACGTATCGTCTTTTTCTTCTCCGTTTATAGTTTTTATTTTTTTGCTGTGCTTATAAGCATCTGTATTGTTTTTAACTTCGGCAGTATCTAATTTATTTAAAAATTCAGATGGATTTTTTAATTTTGTACTTTTTAAATCTCTTGCGCCGGTTCTTGTAATTTCTTGTTGAATTGCGGTATCAATGCTTGAAATTGTGCTTTGTAATAAAGCTATTCTTGCTTTATCCGTTGAATCTTTTATTAGTCCGGGTAAAACTAAAACTGCAACAACTCCGACAATAGTCAATGTAATTAATGTTTCGCTTAACGTAAACCCCAACTTTTTATTCTTAATCATAAAAATTCATTCCTCGCGAAGTTTTATATATTCATTTTAACATTTTTTTCTAAAAAGTTCAAGAGTATAAAGACATACAAAGAGCGGCAAATCTTTTGTGAAATAAACAAGATAATAACAGTTGTTTCTGCTTGACTGAAATTTTTGAGCAAGTTAAAATTTGGACGTATATAAGGTGAAGGGAGTAAAAAATGACTAATATACAAGTTACTCAAGAAATTCAAGACAAATGTCCCGTAAGACGCGGGGTAAAAGGAAGTCCTGCTCCTATTCCTCAAGAAGGAGAATGGACAAAATGCAAAG